>JABGZB010000167.1 GCA_018674955.1 Verrucomicrobiota bacterium
ATATTGGCCAAGAAATCGCTTTTGGCCTGATTCGCACTCTGAGCTTCCTCCATAGCTGACTGCAATGCGACGGTGCGCGTCTCAACCAGCATCTCCAACTCGTTGTCGCGATCGTCGCTTTCCATCTTGCGCTGGTGCAAGTCATCGCGAAGGGATATCAGGGCATTCTGCAGGACTCCAATTTCGTCCTCTTCTTGCGAAAAGGGGATCTCGGTTTGGTACTCTCCCCGTTGCAGGGCCTGTGCGTGGGAAGTAATCTCCATGATCGGTCTCGCGATCCGTTGTGCGAAGACCAGGGACAAAAGAATCGTCACGAAAAACGATGCGATCAGAAGGTAGTATATTGGGCGGTTGAGTTCGGCAATCGTTTGGTCAGAGGTCGATTTGTCCATAGCAACGATTACCTTGCCGCGAAAATCAGAGGCGGTGAAAGGTTGCTCTCCAACCAGATAGTTCGATCTCTCTTGAAGTGCGGTTTCCACCGGGGCACCCTCCGGGTAGCGAGCGAGAATTTCGTACTCGTGCTGCGGATTGTCGAGAATGATGGCGGCAAAAGTGAATTTATCTTCCTTCGCAATATATTCTATGGAACGGGTTAACCCCTCGAAGCTCTCAAGCTCGAGAGACATTTCGACACCGAGCGCGACGGTCCTCGACAAATGATTCAACGCTTCTAATTGATGGGCCCTGAACAACTCCTCTTGACGCGATGGATAATATACTCCTATGACTACAGTGACGAAGAGTATGCTGGCTGCATAGGGGAGCCATATATTGAATGTGATATTGTTGAAGTTCAGGTGGCGCATCATTTTTTTTGGATTCGTAGAATCAACTCTGACGGAATATTCTCGGAGTTGGCGGGCACTACCCCTATCGCCCCCTCGTGTTCGGCAACGAATTCAATAATCGCCTTTGCCGACTTGAGCAGGATCGGTGGTTTTACTCGACCTTGGAATACAAGAGAGAGCCAGAATTTTTTCATTCCGTTGGGTGAGGTGTTGTAAATGGATCGGGCCACAACTTCTGCAAAGGGGTATTTCCGACCTGGAATCACAATTTTCACGGCATTGCCATTTGGCCAAAGTGTGCGTTTGCCCAGGAAGAAGTCTTTTGCGGATTGCAAGGACATCGTTTGCTGCGGAACCGAATTGGCGATAAAGAGCAGCTCTTCAGAATTGGATTCCCCCCGCGCCATGTTGGGAAAGAGCATCAAGAGTATGGCCCATAGACTAATCTTATTCATAGTGTCTAGAATCCGTATGAGAGTTGAAGTTCAAAACTACGGCTCTTTTTTTGCGTGGTCTCGATTGGGCTGGTCTGAACTAGCTGGGCTTTGATGTTGGCATAGGGGCTGAATTCGCGCCTGTAGCCTACGCCGATTTTTCTCGGAGCCCCAGGTTTGGCTTCTAAATCCTTTTCGGAGATTTCGAGCAAGTCCAATATTGCGTAAGATGTTGAAATTTCGGTGAGCCGATAGCCAATATAAACATAGTTTGTGAAGCTTTGGGCCGTTTCAAACCCCGTGGAATCAGAATAGGTGCGCAGGTAACTGGCTTCGTTCAAGAATTCCAGTCGCTTGCCGAAGTAGGCAAGACTGATGTTGAATAGGTGCAGATTTATGTCGTTCTGGTACGTGCTATTGCCGGTATGGCCGACATGTTTTCCGTGCAAGTTGTTGTTTACAGTGTCTCTGTAGTATGAAATCTGAAGTCGCGATCCCTCGATCGGATTGAAATGTGCCGATGTCAATACGGACATCGAAGTCCCTTCCTTTCCCGTATCGCTCGACGAGATTCCATTGCCCATCACCAGGTCATAGCCAAAGCGTAGGCGTCCGAGGTTTTGCCCGTGCAAATTCAGCCCCAGAGTATGAATGGGAGTCATGGAAGAGAATCCGAGCGGTCGATCGATGGTGGGGAAAAAGAGTCTGCCGTGGTGGTATACATCATTCCAATAATTAAGCGGCGTATGAAACTTGCCGACGATGATGCTGTGATTGTCGATATAGTCGTATCGGAGCTGGGCCCGCTCAATACTCGGAGCAAAGCCAGTCGCAGCCTGAGCCGCGGGCTTGATCACTATTTCGCTGAGGAACGAGAGTTGGGGTGCAATCTCGGCCACAACGAAAAAGTCTTGCTCACCAAGTGAGAAGAAGGAATGGTTGGCGGTTGTCTCATTTTCAAAGCGATACTCTAAATGGCCGAAGTAGAGGAATTGAACCCGGCTTTCATCAGTCTCTGTCGCCTCTGCCTGCTGCGTCGAAAGCAGCCAGCAACCGAGAATGACCAGCGGAGCTAAAAGGATATGCGCGAGGCGTTTCCCAGACAAATCGCTCGGGGCCGCCGCAGCTGTAGGGCGGCCCCACGACCGGTCGCAGATCGTTGACAAAGGTGCTGGTGTCTTAATGTTCAGAGCCGCGTATGGGTGTCGCAGAGTGGTCGTACAAGAACGAAGAATTGTGTGGGGTAGGATAGACATATATTTCCTTTTGATCGACGTGATATTGAGCATCATTTTAATGCGCTACGTAATTTATTACCTGCGGCCCACTTTTCGATGTGGATGCGCAGGGTAAGTCGTTCAGTAATGTCGATGAGATAATCTCTCTTTTATGCTTCAGCGGGGTGCTCAAGGCTTTGTTGCACGAAAGCCCTGTTAAAATAATACAGGCTCCTGGCTGGGCGTGGAACCATCCTGACGAATACAACAACTGTGGTCTCAACTTCTAAGTGCACCTTTCGCGGTGGGTGGAAAAACAAAGGCGAACCGGTATATTTTTGTCTTTTCACCCGCCCCACGAAGAGGAGCTTATGAAGGAGTATACTTAGTTGACCCAGCCTCAAAGGTATGAAATATCCGCGTTACACAAAATCGGCCAGGGTCCCACGCAGATTGCTCGGATTGTCGGCGTGCATCGCACGACGATTTCACGTGAATTAAAACGCAACCGAAGCCCCAACGGATATTATCCTCAAGCCGCTCATCAACGCAGTCAAAAACGACGGACAGACCGTCGTCGCCCATTCAAGTGGACCGGACGCTGTCGCCGTCTAGTCGAAGGCAAATTGCGTCACGAGTGGAGCCCCGAGCAGATGGCCGGTTGGCTAGGACGAAACGAAACGTTTTCTATATCCCATGAGTGAATCTACCAGCATATCCGTAGGGACCGAGATCACGGTGGCCGACTTCATACCCACCTACGTCAGCAACAACACCCCAAGCGCGTTTCGTCCAAAACCGCGTATAAAGGTTCAATTCCCCACCGAGTTTCCATTGATGACCGTCCCGCCATCGTCGATGAAAAGACTCGAATTGGCGATGGGGAAGTCGATCTGATGATGGGCGGTCACGGCGGAGGGGGCCTGTTGACTCTGGTAGATCGAAAAACTCGCTTCACCCGCATGGAGCCCGCCCTCTCGAAACATGCGGATCACGTCGCCGATGTAATCATAGGGGCGTTAAGTGAGATCAAAGGTCAGGTCCATACGCTGACGATGGACAACGGAAACGAATTTGCCCAACATAAAAGAGTCGCCAACGCTCTACGGGCCAAGGTCTATTTTGCCCACCCATATTGTGCCTGGGAGCGCGGGGCCAACGAAAACGCCAACGGGCTATTACGACCGTATTTCCCTAAGGTTACTAACTTTAAGACGATCACTCAAGCTAACATTCGCCGGGCGGAAAATCGACTCAATGACCGACCCAGAAAAACACTGGAATTTCGATCACCAAACGAGGTCTTTCAACACGGTAAACCATAAACACTAAACGTGCACTTCAGAGTTGAAACCACACTCCGGCGATGACCTCGGCAAATTGTGTCGCATATACTGGGCATGGTCTCTTATATAATCTTTTACAGCACAACTTGAGTAGGGAGTCTGGAATGAATATCGGTGTTGCTGGTTTACGTTTTGGCATGTCATGGGCGCAGGTATTTGATGCTTATGATGAGACAGATTTGGTTGCGATTTGTGATTTGGATGGAGAAAAACGCGATCAGGCAGGTGAGCAGTTGGGCGTAGAATCGCTTTACGAATCGTTTGAAGAGTTCGTAAGTGATGAGCAGATTGATGCCATCGCCCTTTTTACACCCGCACCACTTCACGCAGAGCAATCGATTAAAGCGATAAAAGCCGGTAAACATGTGCTGTGCGCTGTGCCTGCGGTTCTGCAGATGGAAGAAGCCAGGTCTCTGGTTGAAGCCGCGTCTCAAAGCGATCGCATCTATATGATGGCAGAGAATTGGGTTTATGAGCCTGCTGTGGTACGTGCCCATGAGCTGTACGGAAACGGGGCTTGGGGGCAGATTTATTATGCTGAGGCCGAGTATTATCATGACGTGGAAGGGCTCAGACGGAATCCTGATGGCAGTCCTACATGGCGAAACAGTCTACACGCTCTGCAGTATCCGACGCATGGCACATCGCCTTATTTGCATATGACGGGTGACCGTTTTACTGAAGCGATGGGGTTTGCTGCTTCAGGGCGTGCCGAGTTTACGGGTGGATACGAGACAGATTGGATTCAGACCGCGATGTTTCGCACGGAGAAAGGTGGGATATTTCGGTTGAGCAACTCATTTCAAAATGTACGTGAGATAGGCCATTTTCTGAGTTTTCACGGCGATCAAGGCTACTTTGAGACGGGCCGGTTTAGCGAAGCGCGCACCGTATGTCATTATTCACAGGGTGGTGACAAGCAGACGACTCGCGAAGTCTGCGAACACCCGGACCTATCGGAGTTTGGTGAAAGTTTGGGGCGTGGACACGGCAAGACGAGTATACAGATTGTCCTGAATTTTGTGGCGTCGATCCAAAATGGCACACAGCCATCGGTGGATTTGATGTCGGCGCTCGACATGACGTTGCCTGGTATTGCGGGGGTGCAGTCGGTGCGTTCGGGCAACTGGGAGGCCGTGCCCGATCCGAGGACCTGGGTTTGATTTTGGCCTCATCTTAGGAACGCGACACACGCCATAGGAAGGCTATAATGAACAACGAAAATAGCATAAACGAATCGAGTGAATCTAAGCGCGGCTTGAATCGCCGTGATGCGCTCAAAGGCGTGGCAGCAGTTAGCCTGGGCCTTGCGGTTGGAGCGTATGGAGCGCCGAAAGAATCCGCTCCCTCACCGCGTTCCAGTTCGCCTGGGCGAGATCTGATCCAGCGTGAAAACGCGAAACCTGGCACGCGCGACTGGATGCTTACCAACACGCGCCAAACCCCCGGGAAGATCACTCCCCACTTGGCCAACGGACGTTGCCCGTGGATTGAAGGGTATTGCTCGGCGAACAGCATTCGTGCCGGCGAGAAACTGCAGATTATGGTCAGCACGAACCCGGTGTCCGCGTTCACACTGGAGATCTTTCGAACAGGCTACTATAATGGAGACGGGGCCCGGCTGGTCAAGCGATTTGACTCGCTGAAAGGCGCCTCGCAGCCGGACCCTCCCATCGGTGAAAACTACCTGCGCGAATGCCAGTGGGAACCCTCCGTGGAATTCGAGATTCCCGACGATTGGCTGAGCGGCGTCTACCTGGGAAAGCTGACCGCCGAGAAAGAAAACCTGCAGAGCTACGTCATCTTCATCGTCCGCGATGACCGCCCCTGTGATCTGCTGTTTCAATGCAGCGAATTGACGTGGGCCGCCTACAACCGCTGGCCCACCGACTACTCGATCTATACAAAGCATGAAGGCTATTCCAGCACCGGCGTGCCCAGCGGGACGGTGAGCTTCGACCGGCCGTACGCCTTGTTCACCCACCCGGTCAACAAGATCGAAAAATCAGGTGGTTCGGGTGAATACCTGCCCTGGGAATTCCCATTGGCTTTCTGGCTGGAGCAGCACGGTTACGATGTTTCCTACATCTCCAATGTCGACACGCACGCCGATCCGGCCGGCTTGCTGCGCACCAAAGGGTTTATCTCGGTGGGGCACGACGAATACTGGACCTTGGACATGTACGACAACGTGCTCAAAGCCCGTGATAAAGGGATTAACCTGGCATTTTTGAGCGCCAATTCAGTTCTTGGTGTGGTGCCATTGCTGCCTTCCGGGAAAGGCGCTCCAAACCGCGCTTTGCGACGTGAAGGTTGGTTCATGCCCTACGAAGAAGGACGTAAGCCCCCCCAAAGAATGATCAATAAAGAAGGGTTTACTCCCAACATGGGCCCCGATGGCGCCCAATTGATGGGGGCGCGGCCGACTGCTCCTTTCTTGGGATCTGGCGATTGGACATGCGCCATGCCGGAGCATTGGTTGTTTAAGGGGACGGGAATGAAGAAGGGGGATTCGGTCAAAGGCCTCGTTGGCTGGGAGTGGCACGGTGCCCCTGCGATGGACCTGCCCGGAATGCAAGTCGTTGCTGAAGGCGAAACATTGACCAACGGCAAGAATCCGGGCCATTACGCCGCCACGATCTACGACGGGCCAGAAGGCAACATCGTGTTCAACGGCGCCAGCATCTGGTGGGCCAATGGTTTGTCCAGCCCCCCTGGACACGTCAATCCATCAAGGCATGGGGTAACTCAGCAAGGCCCGGACAAGCGCGTCGAGCAAATCACTCACAACCTGTTTCAACGCTTTATTGCTTCCGGCGGGTAAAAATAAAGGACAAAACTGAGGAGATTTATCGAAGATGATAGAGACCCCGAACATCGTTTATATCCTGGCCGATGATCTCGGCTACGGCGACCTTGGGTGCTATGGCCAGAAGCATTTTGAAACGCCAAACATCGATCGCATGGCGGCAGAGGGCATGCGATTTACTCAGCACTACTCTGGCAGCACGGTGTGCGCCCCGTCGCGGTGTGCGCTTATGACGGGTTTGCACACGGGGCACACCGCAGTGCGCGACAATGAAGGGCCCTATGGCGCAATGCCGCTGGGACCATCCGATGTGACGGTCGCCGAAGTGCTCAAACAGGCGGGATATTCCACGGCGGTCATCGGCAAGTGGGACATGGCCGGACCGGATGCCGAGGGCATCCCCAATCACCATGGTTTTGATTATTCGTTTGGTTTTCTGCACTCGTCCCACGCCCATAATCACTATCCAGACTACCTGTGGCGCAATGGGCAAAAGGTTGTGCTCGAAGGCAATCGCAACGGACGGGGTGATCAGTATTCCCACGACCTGTTTACCGAGGAAGCCCTAGAGTATATCGAACGGGAGCGGGATCGCCCCTTCTTCCTCTACCTGGCCTATACCCTGCCGCATGCGGAATTGACGGTTCCAGAGGACTCACAGAATTCCTACCTGGGGAAGTTTCCGGAAAAACCCTTCGAGCAAAAGCAGCAATGGAGCCCGGGCGTCTACAACACTCAGGAGACCCCTAAAGCCGCATTTGCAGGCATGATTTCCCGCCTGGACCGGGACGTTGGCCGACTGCTGGCAAAGCTTGAGGGACTCGGCCTCGACCGCGACACCCTGGTGATATTCACCAGCGACAATGGTCCGCACAGGGAAGGCGGGGCAGACCCCTATTTTTTTAATGGCAGCGGCCCCTTGCGCGGCATAAAACGCGACCTGTATGAAGGCGGCATCCGCATTCCCTTGATCGCCCGTTGGCCTGGGAGGATCGAAGCGGACACCACAAGCAATCACGTCTCGGCCTTCTGGGATATCCTGCCGACATGCGCCGAACTTGCCGGCACCGACGCGCCGGAAGAGATCGATGGCCTCTCGATGGTGCCCAGTCTGCTCGGTCGGCCGGACGAGCAGGAAAAGCACGCGTCCCTGTACTGGGAGTTTCAGGAGAAGCAGGCCGTGCGCATGGGGGATTGGAAAGGGGTGCGTCCGGAAGGGGAAGAGGGCGCGCTGGAACTGTACGACCTAAAGAACGATGTCGGCGAGCAAGAGGATCTGTCCGGGCATCATCCGGAGATTACCGCAAGGATCAAGGAAATCCTGGAAGCATCCCACGACGTTCCGAGACGTTCCCCTTAGGGAACCACCCAAAATAAAGACCTGGTTGTGCGTGCAGCATATGATGAATTATTAGATCGATCTATCCACTCAGGTCAAACAAACGGAGTCCCCAGGAGCCCCTTCCCATGAATGTAGTGATCCTTCTGAACGATCAGCACGCCCACCATGTCCTCGGGTGCGCCGGCTTTCCACTATTGCAGACGCCCGCCGCCGACGCGTTGGCCGCCGACGGTATTCGCTTCGAACAGGCCGTTTGTGCGGTCACGCCGTGTTTGCCCAGCCGCCACGCCATCAGCCATGGTCTTTACGCCTTTCAAACCGGCATCTACACCAACGGCCACTGCATGCCGCTGGAGGCGATTCCTTCTGTGACCATGGCGCGTGCCTTCAAGGACTCCGGGCATCGCACGGCCGCG
>JABGZB010000168.1 GCA_018674955.1 Verrucomicrobiota bacterium
GGGCCATTTGTGGGAATGTTCATCTGCAAGATTTCACGCGGCCGAACATTGCGCCAATTGATCCTGGGGGTTTTGTTTTTTGGGACGCTTGGCTGCACCATCTGCTTCATGATTCTTGGCGGCTACTCGCTATACCTTGAGCAGGAACAAGGAATAAAAATCATCGAGGCCTTTGAGCAGAGCAAGCATGCGGCCGTGATTCAGGTGATAACCTCACTGCCACTGGGCAAATGGATTTTACCGCTCTTTTTCTTACTGTGTGTTTCCTTTGCAGCGACAACGTACGACTCTGCGTCCTACACCTTGGCCGCCGCCGCCACGAGAAAACTTAAACCTAGCGAGCATCCCGCCCGCTGGCATCGGGTGGTTTGGGCGATTGGACTGGGAGTGTTGCCACTTGTTCTATTGTCGCTCGGTCGGCTGACTGGAAACGAACAGCAAAACGACGTGCTTGAATTATTGCAAACAGCCTCCGTCGTGGTTTCGCTTCCCATTCTTTTTATCGGGGTGATGATGGCAGTCTCACTGACGATTCTGCTTTTCAGGCACAATAAATAATGGAATCGGAATAGTTGCTGATTTGTTTGGCGGCTACTTTGCTGGGGTTGATGATTACCATCATACAGGCACGCAACATGCCGATTAACAGAAGAGCCCACCTGTAATAGAAACGTTTCCCGTTTGGTTGGCTGATTGGAGCTGGACGGTTACAGGTGGTCTGCTAATTTTTAACGCACTTCAGGCTTATGAAACTCATCATAACAACAATTGCAGCTATGCTGCTGGCCGGATGTGGGACGACAACCGCGATGTTGATCCACAAGGCCGCTTTTGACGGAAGCATCATTGAGTTGAGGCGACACCTGGATGCGGGTGTGGATGCGAACACGCAGACCAGGTCGGGTAACACTCCTTTGCATGCGGCGTCTTTCCGAGGGCACGCCGAGGTGATCGAACTGCTTCTTGCCCACGGTGCCGATGCCAACGCGAGGGATGTGCGCGGCTGGATCCCGTTGCATCAGGCGGTGGATCAAGGGCATGCGCTGGCCGTCGAGTGGCTCATTGCAAATGGCGCGGACGTGAACTCAAGGATGAAGGGCGGCGGCTTTACCCCGCTCGACTTGGCCTACATGAGGGAACAAAATGGACTCGCCGCCTTCCTCCGCGAACACGGTGGCAAGACGGGCGAGGAATTGAAAGCCGAAGGTCAATGAATTACGAGGCGTTGAATCTTGATGAGAAGTTTTCCCGTTTTAGCGAACATTGGTCGCCCCGGGTCGTTGCCGAGATGAACGATACCCTGTTCAAGCTGGTGAAAGTTCAGGGGGAGTTCGTGTGGCATTCCCATGCTGACACCGATGAGGCGTTCCTCGTCGTCAGCGGTGCGTTGGACATCGAGTTCAGGCACGGAACAGTCCGCCTGAAATCTGGGGAAATGTTTGTCGTGCCTAGGGGCGTCGAACACCGGCCGGTCGCCCGGGAGGAGTGCAAACTGATGCTTGTGGAGGCGAAGGGTGTTGTCAACACCGGGAATGCCGGAGGCGAGTTGACCGCGGAAAACGATGTCTGGGTTTAAGCCAGCCAGCCGTTAATTGAGCCGAGCATATTGAGTCCGCGGAAAAACCAAGCGCTTGGCCAAGCGGAGTATGATTCCGCCTTCGACCATCATCCTTCCACCTTTTGCACTAGTTTCTCGCGGCGGCTTTTTTGGCGCGCTGCTCGGCGAAGAACTCGCGCAGGACGGTGGCGCATTGCTGCTCGCCGACACCGGCGGTGATGGTGCAATGGTGGTTGAGCCCTTCGTGTTGCAGCAGATTCATCGCACCACCGGCGGCTCCGCCTTTGGGATCGGGCGCGCCGAACACCACGCGGTCGAGTCGGCAATGAACGACTGCTCCAGCGCACATTGGGCACGGTTCTTTTGTGGCGTAAAGCGTGCAGCCGGTGAGTCGCCAATTACCGATCGCTTCTTCGGCGGCGGTGAGCGCGAGCATTTCGGCGTGAGCCGTGGCGTCTTTTAGCAGTTCCACTTGGTTGAATGCCCGGGCGATGATGCGGCCTTTGTGGACGATCACTGCGCCGATCGGCACTTCCTCGGCTTCCCAAGCGCGCATCGCTTGGCGCAGGGCTTCGCCCATAAAATAGTCGTCGCTGCTGAGGTCGATGATTGGCTCGTCAGTCATGGCACGATTCCTCGGTTGTCCACTCGAAGGCGTCGCCCTCCAGGCAACGGCAGTGCCCGGAGAAAAAACCACCGCGATGCTGCTGGAACAGCGGCCAAAGTTTCTCGCGGTCGGTGCGCGGCACGTCGAGTCCGGCCATTTCGGTGTTGTCAAAAAA
>JABGZB010000169.1 GCA_018674955.1 Verrucomicrobiota bacterium
CAGCGCCTGCGCGGCTGCGACTTCGTCCTTCAGCAATCCAACCGCCAGACCGACTCCTGCGCCGGTTCGCGAAAACATCGTCGCCGCCCCCAGCGGCGAATGCTGCAAGCCGATGAAGTGGCCGAACTCGTGCAGCGCCACCGCCTCGACAAAGTTGTCGGCGGAGAACGAGTTGCTGTAGTCGGCGAACCATCGGTGATCGACGCCGTTGAATACCATGTCCGCCTCGACGATCGTGTGGTCATCGAAATACATCGGGAACGTCACCGCCAACGCGCCGCTGATTTCCGTCCGCTCGTTGTTGACCCACACGGCGCCGTTCGCTGCCGCCGACTTCACCCAGTAAACGACGTTTGTGTTGTCGTCGCCGTTGATGTCCACGCCGGGCGGCACCAAGCCGGCCTCCTCGAATTTCAGAATCGTACCCGGCACCGATTGCCATTGGCCAACCGCAGACCGGATGGCGTTCAACTCGGCCTCCGCGTTTTTGGCCGACCAAGCGTCCTTCGCCAAGTAGTAGCGAACCACGCGCGTGTCACGATTCACCACGTTGGGATGAACGAGCGGATCCAAGTCGTCGAGCCGCCAGCGCAGCGCTTGGCCGTCGTCGTTTTTGAAAAGAACGAACGCCATGGCGGCTTGGGCCAAGCCAAGTGCAGCGGCGATTGCCAGCCAACGACTCACTTCGCGGCCCTCCTCACCCGGCGCTTCAACTCGGCCAATGTCAGCGGCTTCGACTGGCCAAGCGCGCGCTTCACCACCGCGCGCGGATCGTCCCGCTTGGCCAAGCCATGGAACGGATTCCGCACCGTGGCCAAGCCGGTCTTCGGCTGCCTGGCGACGTCAAACTTGCCCTGGTTCAGCCCAAGCGTCACTGCCTCGTCGCGGCTGTTGAACATCACAAACACAACCACCTCCGCTCCAACCCGGTACGTCGGTTCGATTGGCGAGCGGGCAATCCGGCGGCCCAGCACACCGCCGCCTTGGACAACCACCAGCGTCCCGCCGCGCTGCCGCCCCTTCACCTGCTCGATAATCTGAAAATGCACCTTGGTGAACATGCGGCCTTCGTCGTCGCGCTGGCAGGTCATGCGGACGACTTTGCCATGCACCACCGCGTCGGCCTTGGCCACCAGTAAGTCGATCGACAACGGCACTTGGTTCGCCGCTTGGCCAAGCGCGACACCGGCCAACAGAGCTGTGAGTAAAGCAAACGACCCCCCTTTCATGCTGCCGCGAAGGTTGCTCGCTTGGCCCGGAAAACTCAATCCGGCGTTTTGTGCTGGGCAATCGCGGCCAATTCATCGAAGCATGCGCAGCGCGTTATGTATTTTTTGTCAAAAACCGTGGGGCGACTGATCGAGCCGATCGGTTTCATCTGGCTGGTGCTGCTTATTGCCTGCGTTCGTGCCGTGATCAAAAAAGAGAGGCGGCAGGCAATTTTTACCGGCGCTCTAGCCCTGTTCATCACCCTCGTCGGCAGCACGAAACTCCCCGCTTATCTGCTGGCCGGCCTCGAGAAGCCGTACGCCGTCGAGGACTTGGGCGCACTGCCCGGGTGCGATGCGGTGGTCGTACTCGGCGGCGGGCACAGTTACGTTTCGAGCGCGCCGTTCAACATCGAGTTTCACGATGCAGCGGATCGGATTGTGATGGCAGCCGAGTTGGTAAGACTAGGAAAGGGGCAGGCGCTGCTCATCGGAGGAGGCAATGGCGAAGGAGCCTTGCTAAAAAACTGGCTCGAGACTTGGAAGCCGTTTGAGCAGCCGGTTTTCGACATGAGCGCGAACCTGCACACGCGGGACGAAGCGACGAACACCGCCGCCTTGGCCAAGGAGCAGGGCTGGAAAAAGATCATCCTCGTGACGTCCGCATGGCATATGCGCCGCTCGGTGGCATTGTTTGAAAAAGTCGGCTTGGAGGTGGTGCCAGTCGGGACGGATTTTGTCGGGACTTCAGCGCTGGAAACGCATTGGAGTTTTTATCCCGTGCCGTGGTATTCCGGATTTCGCACCTTGGCAATGTACGGGCACGAACAGTTGGGGTGGCTTTATTACCGGCTGCGAGGTTGGATTTAAGCCAAGCGCTGACGCATGTTAAGATGTACGATTCTCCTATCTACCCGGTCCTCTTCCTGCTAGGAGAGACAATTTCCACCTTGCCCCATTTTAAAGTTAATTTGGGACGAGGTTGAACTCGTCCCTCCCTGGAGAATTAGCGGCGTTTTCGGCGGCCACCGCCTTTACGGGAAGACATGCCGAAGGAGTAGCCGCGACCCACTGAGCCACCCCGGAAGCGTGGCGGCGATGCGTGCTTACCGTCGTCAAACAGCGAC
>JABGZB010000170.1 GCA_018674955.1 Verrucomicrobiota bacterium
AGAATCGTCGCGATCAACAACTCGAGCGGATTGCGGTGGTCGAGTTCGCAATGCGCATCGGGATACGTCGCACGCAAGCCGCCGATGATTTTCGCCGTGCGTTCGACCTTGGCCTTGTTGGATTCGCGCGTCATTTTAGAATCAGTTTTGCGGAAGCGCCGCCGGAGCCGGCGTTGTCGACTCCGGCTTGAACAAGACCAGCCGCCGACCCACCGAGTCGAGTTGGCGCACGGCCTCATCGACCATCGGCGACAGCCTTGGCCGCCTCTGGCCACGGCGAGGCTTAAACGACTCGATCCGCTGCCGAGTCGCAACATAATTCTGCAGGATGCGCCCGTACTCGTTGACGAACGGTAGCAGTTGCCGCGGCATCTTCATCCGCGCGATCAGCAGTTGGTTGATCTTCATCTCAAGCGTTTGTTTCTGCACCGCGAAGTCCCAGCCGCGAATCGCCTGCTGCAGCGTGACCTCCGCCTCAAGCGGCGAGTCGGCATTGTTCAAGCGCACCTCGGCCGGCAGTTTCAACAGGTTTTCAAGCTTCTCCACCGCCTCGCTCAACGTCCAGTTTTGGTATTGGTTTTGGCCGGTCAACTGCACGATCGTCACCGCCCACCACTTTTCCACCCCCAACATGTCGGGGAAAAAATCGCCGTACACCTTCAAAAAGCTGGTCTGCCAATTCATGTTGTCCGGCAGTTGACGGATCATGTTTTGCAGGCGCACACCACCGGCCTGCACCGCCAGCAAACGATCCAACAACAGGTGCGAACAGGCCTGAAAATGCCTCCAGTTTTCGCCGCGCAAATGGGCCGGTGACGGAATCGCGATCTCGCTGAAGTCAAACGCGCGCCGACCACGTAACCTCGCCCGCACACCGGCCAGCGAGTCGTGTCGGCGCACATTTTTGACGACCTCCTCCATCGCCATTTCATTCCCACCCTGTTCCGGCCGACTCAGGACGAGCACCAAGTCCGGCTGAGCCAACAACACCTGCGTGAAGCCGACCGTCATCCAGAGGGGGATCTCCGTGTCGCGCAACTGCGGCTTCCGGTTGGCCAAGTCCAACAGTGTCACCTGCACCAGTGCCCGGACGAGTTTGTCCGCTCCGATCTCGCTCGGCAACGTCAACTCGTACGTGTAACCGTTGAGATGCCGATCCGTCACCACCGGCACCGTCGCCCGGTGCGACATTGCCGGGTTGAGACGCATTATTAATTTGCTGCCCGGCATCGGCGGCAAACCCAGCCTGTGAAGCAGCGCATTGCGAACACGCTCGGCTGTCACGACCACGTGATCCGGCGCGATCAAAATAGTGTTGGCGTTGGCATCGAGAATGCCGCCGCGACGCTTCGGCGAGATCGGCCCGTAAGCCATGAACTGCCCCGATAAACTGCGGGCCGTCTTGTACCCCGCTCGCGATTTGAGGAGGCGATTGATGTCCACCGGCAACCGCTTCGGCGCCGTCGCCCCCCTGCCCGGCGGCTTGGGCTGAACCGTGCGCGGCGGCAACACCGGCTTGGGCGGAACAGGCTCCGCTTGACCAAGCGCGGCCGGGACGATGACCAACCCCAAGCCACACGCCAGCAGCCAACCGTAGCTATTTTTTTGAAGACGACTTGTTGCCACTTTTGGCTGGCTTGGCTTTACTGTCCGTCTTTGATTTGCTGTCGGTTTTGGGCTTCTTTGACTCGGATTCCTTCTTCGCGTCAGCCTTGTAGCTTTCGCTACGGTAGTCGGTCTCGTAGAAGCCGCTGCCCTTGAAGATGATCCCGGCTCCTGTGCCGATGGCGCGGCGCACGTTGCCCTTGGACCAGCGTTTTTTTGGACAAACTTCTTTTGGGCAGTTCTCCAGCGCATCGGCCTTGATGGATTGAAACAACTCAAACTCGTGGTCGCACTTTTCGCAAACGTACTCGTAGGTCGGCATAAATATTCGATTCCAAAAATCTGCGGCGAGTAACGGCAAGCGACCACCGAAAGTCAAGACTCGGGCGGCGCGAACGGCATTTCTCGCTTGGCTTGGGGCGGCGGGGTTGGTTCCCTCCCCTGCATGGCCAAGGTCAAGCTCGCCAACATCGTCGCGCACTGCAATAGCACCCTCAAGCCGGAGTCGTTCGAGGACTGGCCCGGCGCGGTGAACGGGTTGCAGGTGGAGAATCGCGGCAGCGTGTCGCGCCTCGCCGCCGCGGTCGACGCCTCGCCGGCCACGGTCAAAAAGGCGATCGACGCCGGGGCGGATTTGTTGATCGTCCACCACGGGCTGTTCTGGGGGATGACGCACCCGTGGACCGGCAACCGCTACCGGCTGCTGCGGCTACTACTCGACAACAACGTCGCCGTTTATAGCTCGCATCTGCCACTGGACGCGCATCCGCGACTCGGCAATAACGCCCAGCTTTGCAGGGCGCTTGGCATCAAGTCGCCCAAGCCGTTTTTCACCGAGCGCGGCCAAGCGATCGGCCTGCGCGGCACGCTGGACTTAACGCGGGAGCAATTGGCCAAGCGCTTGGCAAAGGCTACCGGCACCGAGCCGACCGTGCTGCCTAGCGGCGCGGCGCGCTGCCGTAGAGTCGGAGTGGTCACGGGCGGCGCGGGCGCGGAGATGAAAACGGCAGCCGACGAGGGCGTGGACACGTTCATCACCGGGGAGGGCCCGCACTGGACGTTTGCTCTGGCCGAGGATCTTGGCCTGAACGTGTTTTACGGCGGCCACTACGCAACGGAGACGTTTGGCGTGAAGGCGCTCAGCGAGAGTTTGTCGAAAAAGTTCAAGCTGCCGTGGACGTTCATCGATCACCCAACCGGCCTGTGACGCCGGAGATTGCCAGCCCTTGGTTTTCAAAATAGTCTCGCCGCCGTGAACCGCATTTCACAACTCGCCGCAGCCCTGTTGTTGCTCTGTGTTATATCGACGCCTGACGCCGCGCAGGCCGGCAAAATCACCAAGGTGCTGCCGCATTGGCTCGACCTGCAGGGCCGCCACACGCTCTCCCCCAGCCTGCTCGAGCGCGACGCTTATCAGGTCAAGCTCCGCGCCGACCGCAGTCTCTGCTCCGGCATTCGGTTTGACGTCAAGTGGGCCACGAACACGGGTGGCACCGTGAAGCTTCAGCTCGAGTTGCGCGTCACCGGCGTGGCCAAGCCGATCGTGCTCGAGCAGGCCATCAAGCCAAACCGGCGTGGCGGCTGGGATGTGGTCACGCTGCACGGCGGCGCGTTCAAGGCCATCGGCAAAATCATCGCTTGGCGCGTGCGGTTGCTCGACGGCGACATCGAGCTGGCGGAACGCCGCTCGTTTTTGTGGACTGAGCCCAAGACAACTAGCGACGCCAAAAAACCGGCCGCCGATTGACAACCGCCCCAGCCTCCCCCACTCTCCCGCCCATGGCAAAAACCGGTTTAGGCCGAGGCTTGAGTTCCCTGCTGGGCGCCCGACCGCCGGCTGACAAGCAAACCAAAGCCGGGAATTCACCCGCGCCCAGCGACACGCCCAATGAGGTGCCGATCGGCGAAATTCTCCCAGGCGCAATGCAGCCGCGCAACGGGTTTGACGATGCCTCGCTGAACGAGTTGGCCGAGTCGATCCGCGAGAATGGCATCATGCAACCGTTGGTTGTGCGGCCGCGCGAGGGCGGCTACGATCTCATCGCCGGGGAGCGCCGCTGGCGAGCCTCGCAGATGGCCGGCTTGGCCAATGTGCCGATCGTCATCCGCGACGTGGACGACCGAACGGCGCTCGAACTGGCGCTTGTCGAGAATCTACAGCGCGAAAACCTTGACCCGATCGAGGAGGCTAAGGGTTATGCGCAATTGGTCGATCAATTCGACCTCACGCAGGAGGAAGTCGCCGCCAAGGTCGGCAAAAACCGAGCCACGGTGGCCAACGCCCTGCGGCTCATCAAGCTGCCGCCCGAGGTGCAAACGTACATGCGCGACGGCCTCCTCTCGAGCGGCCACGCCAAGGTGATCCTGGGGTTGAAACAGGCCAAAGACCAAATCGCCGCAGCCAAGCGCGTGATCAAAAAAGAGTTGAGCGTCCGGCTGACCGAGGAACTGCTCGGCGAGCTTGGCCAAGCGACCCCGGGCAAAACCAAACGCGGCGCTATCGGCAAAAGCGCTGCCACCGACGCGTACATTCTAAGCCTCGAGGGCAAGTTGCGGGAACGGCTCGGCACCAAGGTGGCGTTGCGCTACCGGAAGGGCAAAGGGTCGGTGGACATCAAATTTTTCAACGACGAGGATTTGCAGCGAATCCTCGAGAACCTCGGCATCAAGGCCGATTAATTTTCAATTTAATGCTTTTGGATATCGTAAATTACGGTGATCCCGTGCTTCGGCAAAAGGGTGAGCGCGTGGAGCAAATCACACCGGAAATCACACAACTCATCGACGACATGCTCGAAACGATGCACGAGGCGCACGGCATCGGCCTGGCCGCGCAACAGGTCGGCAAGGCGTTGCAGTTGACCATGGTGGACGTGACCGATGTGGAGGATCGGCCGTCGCGCATGAGCATCGATGGCGAAGCAGTCAAGCCGGAGGATTACATGCCACTCATCCTGCTCAACCCGGAGTGGACAGTAGTCGGTGACACAAAAGAGGAAGCCCCCGAGGGCTGCCTGAGTTTCCCCGAGGTGTACGGTAACATCAATCGCCACGAGGAAATCGACGTGATGGCAATGGACGAAAAAGGAGAGGCTGTGGCCTTCCGCTGCGGCGGCCTGTTGGCGCGTGCCATCCAACACGAGTGGGATCACCTGCAGGGTATCCTGTTCATTGACCGGATGGACGCGATTACCCGCGCCGAGCTCAAGCCTGAGATTAACGCCATTCAGGTTGAAACCACGAAGGGGCTGGGCAATCAACGCTGAAGGGGGCTCTACCGCCTGACCCGAACATTTTGAAGCAACCTCAGGCTTCGCTGATATTTGCTATTGGCCATTCTACTGGCCTGCTCCGCTGCATCCAGTTCGCCTCCAGCCCGGTTGCGCTGCTCATAAGTCAATGGACTGCCCGGCTTCTTGGCTTGATCCACCATTACTCGCGCAGTTTCAAGTCGTTTCTTCTGGCGCAACATCATACCCCTTGTCATTTGAAGCACCTCGCCAAACTCCTTTTCAGCAACATCAAGTCGCCCCTGTTGTTGGTAGGCTTGACCGAGGTTTTGACGGGCATCAATGTAGCTTGGCTGCAGCCGAACCGCCTTGGTAAAGTAAAGAGCCGCCTTATTAAAGTTCCCTTTCATGGCAAACACGGTACCGAGGTTATTATATGTGTTCGGGTTGTCAGGGAAAATCTCGATGGACAACTCCAGGCAGCGGATCGCCTCGTTGTACTGCTTCTGATCCTTGCGAATGTTGCCAAGATTGTTGAGTGCCTCCGCGTATTTCGGAGTCACCTTAAGCGCCCGCTCGTATTCAGCAGCAGCCTTGTCGATTAACTGCGCATAGCCCTTGGCCTCCTCGATGGGGTCGAGATTTTCACGTTTGAGATTCTCACCCTTTAGCTTATAGGCAATGCCCATGTTGAAAAACACCTCCGGGTCTTCACCATTCTCGGCAAACTTGAGTGCCTCGTTGTACTTGGCCAGTGCGGCGTCCGGCTTGCCGGCGCTGATCAGCGTGTTGCCCTCGTCCATCAATGCCGCGACCTTGTCAGGATCGCCCAGCCGGTTATAGCCCTCACCCTCCAGTTTGATGGCGTTTAGCTCCGCCAGAATATCGTCAACCGACTCTTCACTATCGGCACCGGTGGATGACGGCAGCGCAGCATCGAGCTTCGGCGCAAGCGACTCGACAGCCAACCCAGTCGCGGCAGGCTCCGGATCCGGGATTGCAGACGACTCGGCAACCGGACTGGGCGAAACTGTATCCTGGCCCGGGTCGGACTGCTGTACCGACTGCTCCGAGCCGCACCCCCCAAGGAATACAACCAACGCAAGGCAACCTGAGGTCTTCTTTTTTTCCCAGCGGCACACGAGCCGAAAACATACCAGACTCGAGGCAAGCCGCAACGTTTATCCTTTAACTAAATCCCGATAATTTTGCGAACAGGCAACCCATCTGCGCACTCAACACGTTCGTTTTTGAGAAGATGAAAAAACTTTTCACCGAACCTTGAGCTCCCTCTGCCAAATGCTGTTGAACTTAAAAAAACAATTCATCTACAGGGCCAAATTAACTGTAGATTCCGACTTAGCTACTCTCTTGGAAAAGCAGGGGAAAAACTCGATAATTGCCAAATCAATTACCACAAAACTTTGATTGAACAACACTCTGTCTGATCGTATTTTCGCTTTGTGATGGTTAAGGAACGGGAGACCACCAGCCAAAGTACGGCAGTGCCAAAAGAACACCACGACAGCCTAGCTGGATATCTTACTCCTAGAAATTTGCTGTACGAACTTAATAGGTCCATCTTGCCGTTTAAACCACACTTGTAAGTTGCCCGAATTGTATGCGTACCCCAATTGCGACTCTTCTGTATGTTGGATCCATAGTCACACTCATCGTATTTTGCGTCGCGCTTCTATACTTCAGGTCATTTGACTTTTACTTTGGCACTGCCAAAAACCCCAGTGTGCCGGTGGCGACGGATAACAGACATCTATCTGCTCCTGTCGTAATTGAGGCCAGAGGCAAGCGTTTTGAGTGGTCTTTTCTCTATCCGGGACAGGATGGCGAACTGGGCACATCCGATGACTTTCGTTCTCATAAGGAATTGCACCTACCGTTGGAAACGGACGTTGTACTCAAATTAGAAAGTGACGATTTCATCTACATAATGTCTAATCCCGAATTAAGATTGAAACAAATCGCCGTGCCGGAGCTCACCCACACCTTGAAATTTCACACAGCAAAGATTGGACCTTTTGAACTGTTGGCAGATCCATTGTGCGGCTGGCGACCGTTGCACGATGATTTGATGGGCCGTGTTATTATTCACTCGGTAACAGATTTCAACGACTGGTTCAAAAAAATGGTTGCAGGACCAATTACGAATCAATAATATTTACTACATTTACTGCGAAACAAAACCATCCCGTCGGCTTCGCTCCCTTAACCGACGGAGCTTTTCTTTGCCGTCAATGTAACCTTTATTCCAGGAAAACCCATACTTGGAATTTTATATTATGAGTTCACGCAAATCTAGATTACTCCCAATTGGGATCACTATGGTTGTTCTTATTGCGATCGCCACTTACTTCAAGTTCAACCAAAGCGAACAGGACAAGTCAGAAGGTATAACTCTAAGCAAGGAACCCCTACCGGTGTTGGGGCTATTACCTGAATTCGAGTTAACCGACCAGGCCGTTGAGACGTTTGGTTCGCGTCAATTGCGCGGCAAAGCTTGGATCGCAAATTTTATTTTTACACGATGCTCGGTCACCTGCCCTGCGCAGACAGCGAAAATAAGCGAGCTCCAGAAGCAGTTACAGGATAGTCCGCTTTGGGACGAAATTCGGCTTGTCAGTTTCACGGTTGACCCAGAACATGACACGCCGCAAGTGCTTAGCGAGTATGCGAAAAACGCCAACGCTGATGTTCATCACTGGAAGTTCCTCACAGGTGAGCGTGAAGCTATTTGGAGACTAAGCAAGGACGGTTTCAAACTGCCGGTTAGTGAAAATACTGATCCCGCAATAGTCATCACCCACAGTCCAAAAGTTATGTTGATTGATCCTTACTTGCGAATCCGAGGAATCTACGATGTCACTTCCAAGGAGGGATTGGCACGTTTACGTCACGGTTTGGACCAAGTATTAGTGGAGAAAGTGGCCGAGCCTGAAGAGGCCACCAACCCACCATGGCTTGAAGGTCGCCGCGAGGCACAACTCAAGACTGTGGACAAATTCAAGGTGGTTCACGACTTTAGCTTCACCGACGCTATCGAAGAGAGTGGCATTCTCTTCCGCAACAAGATTGTGGATGATGTGGGAAAAAACTACAAACCCGTCCATTATGACCACGGCAATGGCTTGGCCATCGCCGATGTTGACGGAGACGGCAATCTTGACCTTTACTTTGTAACCCAAGCTGGTGCCAACGGACTGTGGAGGAATCTAGGTAACGGTCGGTTTGAGGACATCACCGAACAAGCCGGTGTGGCGGTTGAAGATAAGATAGGTGTTACGGCCTCCTTTGCGGATATCGATAACGACGGCGATCCCGATCTCTACACAACCACAGTGCGAGGCGGTAACATGCTCTTTGAAAACCTTGGTGACGGCCAATTCAAAGATATCTCACAAGCATCGGGACTCAACCACAAGGGGCACTCCTCCGCAGCCGTGTTTTTTGATTACAACCGCGACGGGCTTATCGATGTCTACCTGACAAACGTAGGCAAATATACTTCGGATAAAGTTTTAATAGTTACGATGGAGCAAGCCCGAGGTGAGAAAGAGGCAGAATATAAGTTCTTCTCAGGCCTTGATGATGCATTTTCGGGCCATCTACCCGCAAAAAAACGGAGTGAGGGAAGTATCTTGTTCAAGAATCTGGGTAACAATCGGTTCGAAGACATTTCGAAAAAAGTCAAGTTGCAGGACGAAAGTTGGACCGGCGATGCCACTCCCGTTGATTTCAATCAGGACGGATGGATCGACCTATACGTGTTAAACATGCAAGGAGACGACCAGTATTATGTCAATGTCGAGGGCGAGTATTTCGAGAAAAAAAGCCGTGAGGTTTTTCCACTCACACCGTGGGGAGCGATGGGAGTTAAAACGTTCGACTTCGAAAATGATGGTGACATGGACCTGTTCATCACGGATATGCACTCCGACATGAGTGAACAAGTCGGGCCTGAGCGTGAAAGTTACAAGTCCAGGCAGCAGTGGCCTGAAAGTATGCTACTCACCCAAGGCAAGAGCATCTGGGGGAACGCCTTCTACCGGAACAATGGCAAAGGAAATTTTGAAGAAGTGTCTGATCAAATCGGAGCCGAAAATTACTGGCCCTGGGGCATTAGCGTTGGAGATCTCAATGCCGATGGCTTTGATGATGTGTTCATCGCTTCCAGTATGAATTTTCCGTTTCGGTATGCTGTTAATAGTTTACTATTGAACAATCAGGGTTCGGAATTTTTAAGTAGCGAATTCATACTTGGAGTTGAACCGAGACCCGATGGGCGTTTCGCCGAGCCTTGGTTTGAACTTGACTGCGATGGTGAGGATAAAGACCACGCGCTGGCAAAAGGTCGATCGGGCCGTGTAGTAGTTTGGTCGGCATTGGGTACGCGATCATCGGTGATGTTCGATCTAGATAATGATGGCGACCTGGACATCGTAACCAACGAATTTAATTCCCGTCCCATGGTGCTGATCAGTAATCTATCCGAAAAGCACGACAAGTTGAATTATCTGAAAGTGAAACTAGTTGGTGAAAAATCGAATCGAGACGGGTTAGGTGCAGTGGTTAGAGTTCGCGCTGGTTCGCAAACGTATATGAAAGTACACGATGGGCAGTCGGGATATATGTCGCAAAGCCTCTATCCTCTCTACTTCGGTCTAAACGAGGTAACGAACGTCGATGAAATCAAAGTCACTTGGCCATCCGGCAACAAACAAACGGTGCCGGGCCCAATTGATGTGAATAGAACGATTGAGGTTAAGGAGAAATAATCACGCGGGAGACTGACCGGGTCATGCCTCAGCTAATCAGGAATGGGGCGATATCCTGCATTGACGAACTCTTTAGCCCGTGGCCGAAAAAACTCATCGAATTCCGGATCGGGACAAGCGAGCGAATTCCTTGTCGAATCCAGATTACCGTTAAGATCAATCGTATCGCCGTTAAGGAAGCAACGGCGAACTATACACGTGTCTTTAATGTCTACTTCGTAGCGGCCTCCTGTTGGCCAACCACCCTTTGCGTTGTTCATCCAAAAGATCGAGTCCTCGTAGATACTTCCAGCGCCGGAATCGTCTACACCGTTTCTATTCCCCGTAAACGTACAACGCCGGACAATCACTTTCGAACCCGGAAACAGCGTAAGAGCTCCCGCACCGTGCTTAGGCTTCCATTTACCGACCTTGGCGCTTCGCTCATCCAGAGGGCCGTTTGACATGTTATCCACGAACAGGCAGTTCTCAATGACGGCAGAACTCCCCCATAACAAATCGACTGCCGAACCGGTGACCGGGCAACGGTTGTTGCGGAAGATACAGTTTTTAAGCAGCACGGAACCTTCCATATAATCACGGTGATCAATAGAAACCCCTCCGCCACAGGGACTGGAATAGTTATTGTACACCTCAACATTTTCAATTGTGGGATAGGAACGTCCAAATATTTTGATCCCACCGCCATCGGTATGGAAGTACATGTTTTTATTTATATCTAATCGGGGCTCCGAAAGCTCAGGTTGAATCAATCCCGATTCGCTTGATCCCGTGACAAAATTGTTCGCCCCCGTAATCTTGAATCCTCGGAAAACTGTGTTTCGAGTAATTCCGTCGCCAAAATAAACCACGTGGTTCACAACCGACGGAAAACCTTCATGCTTTTTGTTGGCAATATCGGGATTGGCAGCAGTCAGGATAACCTCTCCGACCGCCTCAAGCGTGATTCCGTCATGCCGCTCATTTAGCCAAATCAACGCTTGGCCATGTTGGCGGGGGCGATACACGCCTGCATGGACCTTGACATGTTTCTGGCCCGTGTCGTTAGCGACTGCATCGAGAACAGCTTGGATATCGTTGCCCGGATAAACGTCACACAAGGAATGGATACTCGGTTTATCTGTGGAACTGTTTGAGCACCCACTCAAACAGCCGGTAATCAAGACAATGAGAGCAACGCCGTTAGAAAGTGCAGGCAGTAATCCAACAAACCAATTTCCTTGTTCGGATTGAGTCATGACGGTTTGATCCGTTAGCGCTAAAATACCTATCGTTGACTGGCTAGTAAAGCGAAAGCGGCCGGGGATTCAACCACTAAAGGCAATCAAATCTTGGGCAATTGCAATCATAGTCCTCAAACTAAATCACGTTGACCAGTCAAAGCTAATTCAGCGCTTGGCCTAGTGCACTTAACGCGGTTAGCATTCGCGCCGGTATAAAGATACTTAGAGTGATGTTGCGAAAAATCATTTTTTCTGTAGTCGCCATTGGCTTTACCGCCTGTGTGGTGTTCTCCCGTGAACTCAAAGAGTTCGATAACGATGTTAATTATGATGAGGCGCGCATACCACGGTACGACCTGCCTCACCCCCTAGTCACCGCCGAGGGCAAACCGGTTACGACTGCCGATCAATGGAGGAACATCCGTCGGCCACAGATCCTCTCGCTGTTTGCCAACTTCATTTATGGCGCCGTACCCGTGCCGCCCGATCCCATCGCCCAAACGTACCATGTCATCAAAGAGGATAAATCGTTCATGGATGGCAAGGTGACCAAACTCGATGTCTCCATTCGATTCAAAAACCGCAAGGGAACCGCCAAGACGCACGTGCTCGTTTTTTTGCCGAACAAAGCCAGTGGACCTGTCCCAGCCTTCATGATGCTTAGCTTCGATAATCCCCGGGGTAGCAGTTTTAACCTCAGTTCAAGCCGCAAAGGTCATCTCCGCAACGGTGTGCCGCTTGGCCAATTGGCCGACCAAGGCTACGCCTATGTTTCCGTCTATCACGGCGACTTAGTCGGACACAACGAGGTGTCGTTTGGCGGCGGCATTCACAAATTGTTTTACCGTGACGGCCAGAGTTTCCCCAAAGCACACGAGTGGGGCGTGCTCACCGCCAACGGTTGGACCGGCATGCGGGCACTCGACTACCTCGAAAGCAACGACCGGATCGATGCCAGTCGAGTCGCGGTGATGGGTCATTCCAAAATGGGTAAGGCCACCCTTTGGGCCGCCGCACAGGATCAGAGATTCGCGATGGCTATCTCCGCACAATCCGGCTGCGGCGGAGCGGCGTTGTGGCGCCGGAAGTACGGCGAGACGATGGCCAAGCTAAACCGCTTCCCGCACTGGCTCTGCATCAACGCTCGCAAGTTCAACGACCACGAGGACGATTTACCGGTGGATCAGCACATGCTGCTCTCACTCATCGCTCCCCGCCCCGTTTACGTTGCAAGCGGCACGGCGGACACATGGGCCGACCCGCACGGCGAATTCCTATCAGCCAACCACGCCGGCCCCGTTTACAAGTTGCTCGGCAAAAAACCGCTCAGCACGACCAAACTGCCGCCGCCCAACCAACCCCTGCTCGACGGCGACATCGGCTACCACATCCGAACCGGCGGCCACTCCATTGAGCCCTACGACTGGCAGCAATTCATCGGGTTCGCTGACCAGCATCTGAAGGACAAGTAACCTTGGCCAAGCCCATTGTGGGCGAATTGAATTTAGTTTGGTTTTTCGGCGTTAAACTCGGGGTGCAAACCGTGGCACAAAAACTTGGCGAGACGTTTGGCTTGGCTGCTGCGCTTGGCCTGGCAACAGCAACCGCCCTGGCCAAGCCGGAGTTGTCCGGTGAACTTCTTTACGCAAAACTCTGCGCCAATTGTCACGGAGAGCAAGGCCAAGGCGTCCCCGATGAACACGACGAGCCGCTTGCCGGCGATTGGCCGATCGAAAAACTCTCGCGCGTCATCACCCGCACCATGCCGGATGACGATCCCAAAAAATGTATTGGTGACGAAGCCCAGCGTGTGGCCCGCTATATCTTCGATGCGTTTTACTCGCCCGATGCCCGGTTGCGAAACAAGCCTCCGCGAATCGGGTTGGGGCGGCTCACCAACCGGCAGTATCTCCACTCGGTCGCCGACCTGATCGGCAACTTCATCGGACGCTCAGAGCTTGGCCGAGCGGGAGGACTCAAGGCCAGCTACCACAACAGCCGAAACCATAGCCGAAACAAAAACAGTATCGAGCGCACGGACGCCACCGTTGATTTCCAGTACGGCGAGAGCACTCCGGCTCCGGACAACAGGGAATACAAAGCGGAGGAATTCTCAATGCGTTGGAGCGGCTCGGTGATTGCGGAGGAAACTGGCGACCATAAGTTCATCGTCACCAGCGAAAACGGTGTCCGGCTTTGGGTCAATGACATGAACCTCAAGTTGATCGAGGGCTGGGTGTCAAGCGGTGAGACCCGGGAACTCACCGGCACGTTGCGGCTCATCGGCGGTCGTGCCTACCCGTTGCGCCTCGATTTTTTTAAGTACAAAAGCAGCAGCGCCTCGATCAAACTGGAGTGGCACCCGCCGCACGGAGCCCGGCAGGTCATCCCGGCCCGCAGCCTCTCCCCAGCCAGCACTCGGAACACGTTCGTTCTGCGCCAACCCTTCCCCCCGGACGACAGTAGCGCCGGCTACGAGCGCGGCTCGGCCGTCTCCAAAAAGTGGGATGAAGCCACCACGCTCGCCGCCATCGAGATGGCCAACCTCGTGGCCGACCGGATTGACCCCCTGGCCGGTACGTCCCCGGATGACGCGCAACGCGACGCCAAGGTGCACACGTTTTGCAACTGGTTTGTCGAGCGGACCTTTCGCCGCCCACTCACCCCGGAGCAGCAGCAGTTCTTCATCGACTCGCGTTTTGCCGAGGGAAAGCCGGCCACCGACTCGGTCAAGGAAGTCGTGCTGCTTGCGCTCAAGTCGCCGAGCTTCCTCTACCCCGACCTTGGCCAAGCGGATGACCACGCCGTCGCTGCACGGCTCGCGCTTGGCCTGTGGGATTCCATCCCGGATGACGAGTTGCTCCGGGCCGCCGATGCCGGCCGTCTGGGCACACCGAGCCAAGCGCGCCAACAGGCGCTGCGGATGCTCCGAGACCCCCGAAGCCGCGCCAAACTGCGAGATACGTTTCATCACTGGCTCGGCCTCGACCACGCCGAGGAAATCGCCAAGGACACCGAACAGTATCCGAATTACGACAAATCACTCGAGGCCGACCTTAGAACGTCGCTGAACACCTTCCTCGACAACATCGTTTGGCGAACTGCCGGAGCCGACTTTCGGAAACTGCTCAACTCACGGCATCTGCCATTCAACGAACGCCTGGCCAGGTTTTACGGGGCGCAGCGTGTCAAACATCATGGTGAGTTTGGCCCCTCGTTTTTCGACCATGAGCGGGCCGGCCTGCTGACCCATCCGTATCTACTCGCACTTTACTCGTATCACAACGCCACCTCACCGATTCATCGCGGCGTGTTTATCACCCGCCACGTTCTTGGCCGCTCACTCAAGCCGCCGCCCGAGGCGGCCGTGTTCAAGGACGAAGCATTTGCCCCGAACATGACGATGCGCGAAAAAGTCACCCAACTCACCAAAGCCGATGCCTGCATGACCTGTCATGGAATCATCAATCCACTTGGCTTCGCGCTGGAGCAATTCGACGGCATCGGCCGGTTGCGTGATACGGAGAAAGGGAGACCAATCAACACTATTTCGGATTATCTCTCCTCTGACGGCAGCGCCGTCCGGTTGACCAGCGCCGGCGACCTTGCACGCCATGCCACGGAAAGCCCCAGTACCCAAAACGGATTCATAGAGATGCTCTTTAATCAGGTTGCCAAGCAGCCTGTTCGGGCCTACGGTTCCGGCGTTCTGAACCGGCTGCGCGGAGATTTCGTGGCTTCCGGTTACAACGTGCAGTTTTTGCTGGCTGAAACGGCTGTCATCAACGCCCTGAATGGGATCGACCCGGCGCTGCCAATAGAAAGGAACTGAATCATGAACCCTCTTGATCGCAGACAGTTCATCCGGGACATCGGGGTCTCGACAGCAGCGCTGCCATTCATCACCGGGCTGCCGAGCCTCGGCTTGGCCGCAACCACGCCACGCCGGCAACGGCTTGTCGTGATGTTCAGCCCCAACGGCACCATCCCGAAAAACTTCTGGCCGGACGCAACCGGCAGCGACTTCGAGCTGAAGGAAATCATGAAGCCGCTCGCCCCGTTCAGGAATCGCATGCTTGTCCTCAACGGTCTGAACAACAGGGTGCGCGGCGACGGGGACAGCCACATGCGCGGCATGAGCTGTTTACTCACCGGCATCGAGTTGTTCCCGGGTAACATCCAGGGCGGCTCCGATACACCCGCCGGCTGGGCCAAGGGCATCTCGATCGACCAGGAGATCAAAAACTTTTTTCAAAGCCGCGAAGCCACCCGCACCCGGTTTGGCTCGCTGGAGTTTGGTGTCGGTGTCTCGG
>JABGZB010000171.1 GCA_018674955.1 Verrucomicrobiota bacterium
GAAGTAGCCCTCGTTGTCGTCGGTGTAATACTGCCAGACAAGTCCCCACTGCTTGAGGTTGCTCAGGCAAACTGTCTGCACTCCCTTGGCTTTGGCCTTGGCTAGAGCCGGCAGCAGCAGGGACGCTAGGATCGCGATGATGGCAATAACAACCAGTAACTCAATAAGTGTAAAGGCACTTCGTCGATGTGTTTTCATTTAAGTCGTGGTTGGATAAGACAAATCTGGATGATAGTCGTGCACAGCGTGAAAACTACATAACTTAAAGAAAAAAGCTGACCTCCCTCTCTTTTTTTGTCCAGCCCAAAACCATCTTTTTTTTCAAAAGGTTTGAATACGGGTGGCGACCGTTCGTCAAGAATTAGCATTATATTCCCCTAGGTTCACGGGTGCTATCAAGCTATTTTTCGGGCATTTCGCGCATCCAGAATGGCCAAGCGGGCCGGTAGGCTGTGTTGGTTTTTTTGTGCCATTTCAGTCCCCATAGCGCCTTTAACCGTATGGGGCGTGCGGATAGGTCCATCATGCTACCATTCGCGAATCCATTGTGCCGGTTCAAACAAAAACGGCCCATTCCGTGGGTCAACGAGTTTTCAGCGGACGGAGGCAGAGCGTTGGGCCCCGAGTCGTAAGGTGCGCCACCCCAGCGCCAGCATTCCATGAAGATCGGGATGTTGTTCAGGTCAGCCCCGGCCGGGTTGATGGTTCGCCAGTTGTTCTCCACCGGGTGACCCCATAACTGGCTCATGCCCGGGGGAATGTTGTAAGCCCAGTTGTTGATCCCGTAGCTGCCCCGGTAAACATCCTTGATCCGAGTGTAGGAGTTGACCACATCCCATGCAGCCAGTGCGCCCGGTGCCCCTTCCGAGAGGGACCTTGTTGCCCGGGGACAAACCCGGATCTTCTCGCCACCGCCCTGGTAATAGGGTCTCAACGGCTCCACCCAAACACCTTGATTGGGATACATGAACTTGTCGTCATGATCCTGGGTGAACATTTGAAAGTAGATCCCCCACTGGTGGAGGTTGGACAGGCAATTGGCGGACAGCGCCTTACCCTTGGCCTTGGCCAAGGCCGGCAATAGGAGGCCTGCCAGGATGGCGATGATGGCAATCACCACCAGCAACTCGATGAGCGTGAAGCCTTTTTTTTGGTTCGCTTGGTTCATGATCCCGTTTTTAGTTGGACTAAAACGCTTCATCACCAATAGCCGATGATTCGCCCGGCGGGGATGGTTGCATTGTGGGGTCTCATCATGACCTGTTTGACCCATTGCACCGATCCATCGGTATAGCCCACGTTGCCGCCTTCCGACCCGATTTTCCCCGGCTCGGGAAAGGAGTTGAATTTGCTGATGACACTGCCTCCGGGGCCGTGTGGGCTGGAGGTTACCGGGGGTGTAAAGGTTCCCTTTTCCACCACGTCTCCAATCATGGCCCAGCCCGGCGGGTCGGTGTCCCGGTTGGGAGAGTCCCAGTGTATCGGGGCAGTGGAGCCCAGCGGCGGCGGCGAATAGTTCTTGGGCTGTTTTGGGGTCTTGTGCCCCCACAGGTAGTAGTAGCCGAGACGATAACCAACCGATCCCCGGCGAAACCAATCCTGCTTGTTGGGGCAGGAAAAGGAATTGGTGGACAGGCTGCCCTTGTCGCGAAGGTAGAGGAACACATTGTCACTGATAAATGTGTAGTGGGACATGTTGTTATTGCGCAGCCCCGTCGGGAACTTGCCCTCGTTCTCGCCGGCATACATGAGGACCGTCAACGTGATCTGACGCTGGTTGGACTTGCAGACGGCCCGCTTGCTTTGCTCCTTGGCGCGTGACAACGCCGGCAACAGCATTGCGGCCAGGATGGCAATGATGGCTATCACGACGAGGAGCTCTATGAGTGTGAAGCCGCTGCGCCTGAGTGTTTTCATAACGTGGTGGATTGAAGCCGCAAAGTCGATTAAAGTTTAGCTTAAGCTTAGGTCGACTGAACGAACCGCAAAAACGTACCTCCCTGATCCGGTGTCCAGCAAACAAAATTTTTTAGCCAATTAAGCCCCAGCACCCGCTTGGGCAAGGGATTGACTTTTACTTCAGTGACCGGATGCCGAGGCCGGTTTCGTCGGAGAAGGCGAACTGCCCTTGGTGCAGTTGTACACCGTCGGCGGCGTCTTTGGCCAAGAGCACGGCGCCGTCGAGGTCGGCGTAGTCGAGCAGCGGCGTGAGTTGGGCGGCGGCGGAGATGCCGACGGAGCTTTCGGTCATGCAGCCGACCATCACCTTGAGGCCGTGGTCGCGAGCGGCGGCTATCATTCGGCGTGCCGGCGTGAGGCCGCCGCATTTGCAGAGCTTGATGTTGATGCCGTGGAAGTGGTCGACGCACCGCAGCACGTTGGCCTCGCCCACACAGTTTTCGTCGGCGATGAGTGGCAGGGCCGAGTCGCGAAAGAGCTGCGCCTGTGCTTCGCGTGCCTCAGGTGGGAGCGGTTGTTCGATGAACTCCACGCCGTGCCGTGCCATCTCGGCGGAGAGCGTGGCGGCCTCATCCGGAGCCCAGCCGCAGTTGGCATCGACGCGAAACACGGCCTCGGTGTGCTCGCGCAGGGCTTGGATGATTTCCACATCGTGCGCGGTGCCGAGCTTGATTTTGTACACCGGCCACCCAGGCATCTCGGCGAGCTTGGCCACCATCTTGTCCACCCCGGCAATGCCGATCGTGTAGGAGGAATTAACCGCGTCTGCCGGGTCGAGCCCCCAAAGCCGATGCACCGGCGCGCCCTCGAGGCGTCCCCAAAGATCGTGCGCCGCGCAGTCGAGCGCGGACAACACAAACGACGCGTCGGCTAGGCGCTCGGCGCAGAGTTTCCAAAACGATTCCGTGTCGCGAAATGTCTCGCCGCCGAGCATTGTTTGGACGGATTGCAGCCGCGCACGCATCGAGTCCATCGGCGAGTCGTAGTAGGTGTTGGCGATGGCTTCGCCGTAACCGCTCACGCCGTCCTGTTGCAATTCCACAATCAACGTGCGCTGCGCCGTGGTGGTGCCGCGCGAGATCGTGAACGGATGCTTCAACGGCAGTTCGTATTCGTGCAGAATCAGTTCCATTTTAGTCTTTTAGCATTTCGAGCACTGTTTCCACCAGGGGCTCGGCGTTTTTGCGGAACACGTCGCACGCCGGCAGGTTCCATTCCGACTCGATGCGGTCGCGCTCGGCGAGGTAAGCTGACTCGTCTGCGGTGCGGCTGTTAATGGCAACGCCGATGAATCGGCACGGATGGGCGGCGTTGGCCATTGCGAGGTAGAGGTCGCGCTGCGACTCCATCGAGGGCAACTCGGTGTGACTTGCGCCCTTGGCCATTTTGCGGCCCATCTCGTAGCAGTAAATGAGGCCGTGCGGCAGACAGCCGTGCAGCAGGCCAAGCGTGACGGCGGAGTAGCACGGATGCGTGATGCTGCCCTGACCCTCGATGACGAGCACCTCGTGGTGCTGGTGCGTGAGGATTTGTTTTTCCACCGCGCCGCTGATGAAGTCGGTAACCACGGCGTCGACCGGGCAGCCGTCGCCCTCCACGAGCATGCCGGTCTGGCCGGTGGCGATGAACTTGGCGTCCACGCCGCGCTTGGCCAAGCCGCGTGCCACCTCGATGGAGACCCCCATTTTGCCGACGCTGCAATCGTGCCCGACGGTATGGATGCGGAGGCAATCGACGGATATGTTTTGGCGCCTGGCCACGTCGCGCTCGCTGTTGCGGCGCAGGTCGCGAAGGGTCGAGCCGCTGGCCGCGGCAGCGACGGCGAACTCGGGGTCGTCATTCAAAAACTCGTGCAGACCCGAGTCCACGTCCATCCCTCGCTCGATCGCGCCGAGCACCAGCGCGCGCATCGGCGTGGGCAGAGTGCCGCCGGAGGGGGCGATGCCGATGAGCAGCACGTTGGCCTCGGGCAGGGCGTCGAGGGAGTTGACCACCGGCAAGTCGCCGCCGACCTCGAGCAGTGCCTGCGCCGACTGCGGTGGCACGGTGGTGTCGAGCACGCCCACTACTTCATCGCGCCGAAAGCGGATCACGCCGCACGCGGTCTTGGCGGAGTGCGGCGTGGTGAGCCCCTCAGTGAGGATGAGGATTTTGCGCGCCATGCGTGGCGCGGATGGTAGCAGAGGACTTTCGGCGGCAAAGCAAATTGGGGATTTCACTTGCGGGTGCAGGCGCATTCGTTAGGCTTGGCCCGCGCCATGAAATCCTTGAAACATATTCTGTTGTTCTCGCTCGCCCTCGTCCTGAACTGTTTCGTGTTGGCGGACAAAAAACCGGTGAAGGTGTTCATCCTCGCCGGTCAATCGAACATGGAGGGCAAAGGCAGGGTTGACCCACTGCTGAACCACCAGATCACCGCGCCAGAGACGAAAGATTTCTTCGCGCACTTTCACAAGGACGGGAAGTACATCAAGCGCGATGACGTGTGGATCAACTACCTCGAGCGCCGGGGCAAGCTGACGGTAGGCTACGGTTCGCCGGGGCGCATCGGGCTGGAGCTGGAGTTTGGCCACGTGATGGGCAACCACTTCGAGGAGCCGGTGCTGCTCATCAAGACGGCTTGGGGCGGCAAGAGCATAGCGCGTGACTTTCGGCCGCCAAGCTCCGGTCTGCAGTCGAAGGAGAAGATCGACGAGTTCGTCGAAAACATGGTGAAGCGTGACTACAACAACCTCATTCGCAACGAGTGGAACCGAGCGAAGAAGGACAATCCAAAAATTACCCGCAAAGAAATCGAGGCGAAAAGCGCCGCCTCAATCGACGTCATCCGCAAAGCCAAGGGCGGCGAATATCGCAAGGAGGTCATCGACAGTTACGGCCACTTTTATCGGCTGATGATGTCGGAAATCAAGACAACGTTGAGCGAGTTGAAAATACGGTTCCCCGATTACGATGAACGCGGCTACGACATCGCCGGTTTCGTGTGGTTCCAGGGCTGGAACGACATGTACAACGGCTTTCAGGACGAGTACGCGGTGAACATGAAAAACTTAATCCACGACGTGCGAAAGGACTTGGCCAAGCCGGACCTCCCGTTCGCCATCGGCCTCATGGGGCAGAACGGTTTCGCGCCGGCCAAAGGTAACATGGCCATCGTCAAGGCAGCGCAGGCGTCGATGAACGATGTGCCTGAGTTTGCGGGCAATGTCCGTGCCATCCCGACCGATGTGTACTGGGACAAGCGCGCCGACGCGGCGTTCCCCACGTGGCGCGACAATGTCGCCGAGTGGGAAAAACTAGGCTCCGACTTTCCGTACCACTACCTCGGCAGCACGATCACCTTCACAAAAATCGGTCGAGCGCTTGGCCAAGTGATACTCGAACTGCGCGTTGGCAAATAGATTGTTCGCCGATTGGCCAAAGACGGAGTCATTCGGTTGCCGAAATTACACCGGGCTTGCCTGACAAGCACGGCTTCGGGCAGAGTTCACGCCGCGTGGCGCGGAAAATACGCATAGGTTTTATTGGAGCGGGAGCCATGGGCTTCAGCCATCTGCAGTTGTTTCACCGGGAATGCCGGAGGCAGGCGGAGGCGGTCGCCTTGTGCGCCAGTGATCCCGGACGCATCGCCCGCGCAATGGAGGTGGCGCCGGAGATGCGGTTGTTTAAAAATGAACGCGACCTCATCCACAGCGACCTCGATGCGGTGGTGGTTTCCTCGCCCAACTTCACCCATGTGCCGCTGGCGCTGGAGGCGCTCAAGGCAGGAAAACATCTTTTTCTCGAGAAGCCCGTCGGCATCACGCCGGCCGAGTGCCGCAAGTTGTTACGCGCCTCGGCGAAAAGTGATCGCGTGCTGCTGATTGGCCATGAGCTGCGGTACTCGCCGTTTTTTGGGAAGTTCAAAAAACTGGTGGATTCGGGCGCGGTTGGCACGCCGCACATGACATGGTGTAAGGAATTTCGCGGGCCGTTCCAGCCCAAGTCGCGCGAATGGATTCAAGACCGACGAAAGAGCGGCGGCTGTCTCGTCGATAAAAACTGCCATCACTTTGACTTGATGAACTGGTGGGTGGGTGCCCGGCCCAGGCGTGTGAGTGCGTTCGGCAGCAACGCCGTCAACCGCGTCATCCCCGGCGCCAACCAAGTACACGACCACGCGACGGTGAGTTGGGATTACGCCAACGGCGCGAAGGGCACGCTGCATCTTTGCCTGTTTGCACACGAGCCTCCAAGGGAGACGCTCGAGATGGGCGTGGTGGGTGACCAGGGTGTTTTGCAGACCGACCTCGACAACCTGCGAATTCTCCATTGGCAGCACGGCAAACGGAAAGGCGAGCCACGAGTCATCAAGGTGAAGGCCACTCGCGGTGTTGGCTGGGGCGGGCACTTGGGGTTTGCCGAGATTCATCCGGCCTTCATTCGCGCCATCCGCACAGGGGAGACACAGCTGACTTCTGTGGCCAACTGCATCGACGGCACGTTGCTCGCCATCGCGGCAGAGGAATCCATACGCACAAGAAAAATAATCACGATTAAATGAACCGGTTGAACATTGAAAGGGAACTGCTGGAGGGGGCGATTGTTCGCGAACCTGTGGGTGACGAAAAAGGCTACTGGGTGGGTGCGCCCGGATGGTGTTGGGACGAGGCTGACCAAGCCGCATATCTTACCTATCGAATCCGCCGCCCGCGAGGGGTGGAGCCTGACCGCGGTGGCGAGTCGCGAATCGCCAGGACGACTGATTTTAAAACGTTTGAAGACGTGTGGTCGGTGCGCAAAAGCCAGTACGATTCCGCCTCAATCGAGAAGAGCACCCTCAAGCGCGGCCCAGACGGCCAATGGCGCTACTTCACCAGCTATGTGGCCCCGGAAGATGGCCGCTGGTGCACCACCGTCAACCGGGCGGATACAGTGCAGGCTCTTGATCCTGACAACACGAAACGCCTGTTCACCGCCACTGACTTGGGGCTGGAGGGCGTGAAGGACCCGTGGCTGATGGAGGTTGATGGCGTTTATTATCTCTTCCTCAGCGTCGCAAAAAGCACCTCTACCACTGGCGACAAATCGCATGA
>JABGZB010000172.1 GCA_018674955.1 Verrucomicrobiota bacterium
CAGCCCGGCAGATAAACGTCCACCGGGATAAAGCGGTCGATGCCCTTGAGCACGTTGTAGCCCTGCTTGAACGGCCCGCCAGAAATCGCGCACGCGCCCATCGCGATGACCCACTTGGGCTCGGGCATCTGGTTGTAAATTCGCACCACCTGTGGCGCCATTTTCTTGGTGACCGTGCCGGAGACAATCATGAGGTCCGCCTGTCGCGGCGTGGGGCGAAAGACCTCGGAGCCGAAACGGGAAATGTCGAAACGCGACGTGGCCGAGGCGATCATCTCGATGGCGCAGCAGGCCAAGCCGAATGTCAGCGGCCACACCGAGTTGCCGCGCGCCCAGTTGTAGAGGAAATCCACCGACGACACGATGACCCCCGCGCGTTCGAGTTCCGCGCGCGTCGTGTCGTCGAGATCGATGCCCGGGTTGATGTTTTCAGTTGTCATTCGCAGGGATGGACGAGTTCCACGTCGTCCGTGTTTTTATTTCAAATTTAATTCAAAAAATGGGACGACGTGGAACTCGTCCATCCCGTCATTTCCAAGTCAATACACCTTTAACCCACAAATAGATCAAACTCTCCGCCAGGAGCAAAATGAACACGCCCATTGCCAGGAATGCCCCGAACGAAAGCCCTGTGAACGCTACCGCCCATGGGTAAAGAAACACGGCCTCGATATCAAAAATCACAAACGCCAGCGCGTATAAATAGTATTGCACGTTGAACTGCACCCACGGGTCGCCTTTGGATTCCAGCCCGCACTCGAAGGGGTCTTGCTTGATGTCGCTTGGTTTGCGCGGCGCGAGGATCGCCGAGAGAATGAGCGGCGAGCAAGCAAACCCTACCGCCAGCACAGCCATCATAGCCAGCAGTAAATAGGCGTAGTACGGCTCGCTCGTTGCATCGGCAAGCAGCGGAGTGGCAGTTAAAGTTGAAAGCAACCCGGATGGCATTCTTCGTGGGAGCGCTCACCCTCCCATTACGTGGCGGCACATCGTTGGGATTTACCGGGAGAAGTCAAGTTCAAGCAGCGGGGTGCTTGACCAAGGTTGCAGGTGTGTTGAGTGGTCAATCCTCCGCTTCGCCATGCGGCGGGGCGATGACCACGCGGAACCCACCCAGCACCCAGCGATAGTCCGGCTTTTGCGGCTCGGCTCGGCAGGCGGAGCGCAGGATGCTGCTGGGGCAGTAGTAGGCTCCGCCCCTGAAAATTTTCATCGTTCCAGAGTCGGAGTAGGCAGTGCCGCCCGGGTAGGCCCGGTAGGTGTCGAGGCACCACTCGAACACGTTGCCGTGTATGTCGTAAAAGCCCCATGGATTTGGAGTCAAACCGCCAACTTGTTCAATCTGGCCCCGGCTGTTCTCTGCCCACCAGCCGTGCTGGCTTAACTGGCTGGTTTTGTCGCCGTAGCTATAGGCACTGTTTGTTCCGGCGCGGCAGGCGTACTCCCACTCTGCCTCGGTCGGTAGGCGATATTGGTAGCCAAGCGGGAGAGTGTTGCGGGCGGTGTCCAGTTCTGTAAGCCGTTTGCAAAACTCCCGCGCTTCCTCCCAAGTGACCCGATTGACCGGCAGATCGGTGGTGTATTGTGTGCTACTGGGGTTGTTGCCCATGAGCGCAGTGAAGCGTTCCTGTGTCATCTCATAACGATCCATCCAAAAACCATGGTCGATTGTGACGCTGTGCACAGGGCCTTCGTCCTTGTATCTTTTAGGCTCTCCATCCGGACTACCCATTTTGAAATCCCCAGGTGGGAGCCATATCATGTTCTTTGGCACGTTGATATTTTGCCACGATAACTTGAAGAATGCGGAATCCGTTTTGCTGGGACGGACGGGAAGATCGGATTTCGTTTGTTTTTGGGAGGGAAACGCGTGCACCGCCGACCAGTGCTCACCCTTTGCCAAAAGATTCGTGGATCGCCAGATCACCGCCACTCCTGTCGCAGGCAGTTCGGTGACAGTCAGCGAGAAGGTGTTGTTTGAGTCCGATGCCGACAACTGAATCGAGGCTTGGCCGAGCGCCTCGGGGCAAAGCTAAGCCAAGGTCGTATACAGGCCGATCATGGCTAACAACCGGGCTTGATATAGAGAGAAATGCACGTTACTAGCGTACACGGTGGGCATCGCAGGTGGTTTCAATTTTTTGAAACATAAAAAAGCCCGCTTGATAAAAAGAATCCGGAGGGGCCAAGCTGAAGAAGCCTGCAACCCCTCCGGGGATAGTTCAGAGAATATAATGTCAGATGTTAGTGGATACTCGCAACAACGCTTACATTCACACGCCGTGCGAGACGCAGATGAACATACAGTACTTTTCCCATCCGACAAGAACTTTTTTTCACTGTGACGCTTTTGTGATAAAAAGTCACCTTTCGGCCCACATCAGAAATACAAAAAGCGCATCATCTTTGGTTTTTTTCGGAAGGTGGCTCCCTTGACCCACTCCACGTGTCCGTCATAAAACCCCTCGTTTGAGCCGTCGGGTTCGTCGCCGCGGTCGTTGTAATGGTTGACACCGCGCATGAGCGGATTGGGATCGCCCGGCCGCCCCCACGAGCCCTGAAGTTTGCGGTTCAGGTCGGCCCAAATAACTTTGTAATGGGGGTTGTCCGTGGTTTTCACCGCAAAAACCGGCGTGCGAACGGTCTCCTGAAATATTGATCGGTTGTTGGAGAAGCGCGTTTCGCCGGCGAAATAGAAATAACCCATTACCGAGTCGCGCCCGCCTGGCCAGGCCCAGAAATCGTCGCGGTTCCAGCTCCGATTGGACGGGCAGTAAAACATCGGACGCCGGATGTGGTACTGGTTCGTCATCGTGTCGCGAAACCAAACCGAGTTCCAGTACGGGCTGCTCGAGCCGCCGGGAGGGAACGCCTCGTCGTTGTCGCCGGCGTACATCGTCAGCGAGAGCAGCCATTGGTGGCTGTTGTTTTTGCAGGTGGTGCGGTGCGCCTGCTCCTTGGCCCTCGCCAACGCCGGCAGCAGTAGGCTGGCGAGAATGGCAATGATGGCAATCACCACCAGTAATTCAATCAGCGTGAAGGCCAGTTGCCGCTCATTTTTTGTGAGGCTTAAATCCATCGTGCGCGTAGGGCGAATCTGGGAGCAAAAATTGTTTTTAGCAAGCCGCCAATTCGGCGATCAGCCGGTGGCTTTCACATGAAAACATTAGGTCGTTTTCACCCTCATCCGGCCTTCGGCCACCTTCTCCCTGAGGGAGAAGGAACCAAGCGCGGCGAGCTTGGCCAATGCGGTTTGGCGTGTCGCGGGAGCGTCTTGTAGTGCGGCCGTCCCTGGCGCTTTCTGGAATTGAATTGGGGACTGTAAAAAAGAAAACATGGAGGAACAGGATGGACACGAAATTTTTTAACCACGAAGGACACGAAGAAGAAAAGACACGGATTTGAAAAACTGAAAACTGAACAAGTCTAAAAAAGCGGTGCAGAGAACCGCACTCCAAGCCGGTTTGGCGTGAACGCACGCTTGTTCTCACCCGCCTTACTCCCGCAGGCGCATCGGGCGGTTGTCGCGGGTTTGGATGAGTTGCTGCACTTGATTGGTCTGTCGTTGACCGTTGGCGTTTAGAAGCACGGCAGCGGGGTTTGTCGGCGACGGCTTCCACTTGGCCAAGGCGGCCTTGCGCTTGGCCAAGCGCGCCGGTTCATCGGCGACAAAGTCGTATTCGAATTCACCGAAGCCCGGCTGCCTGGCCAGGGCCTTGTGTGCCATGTAGCGAACGGCGGAGTAGGGGTCGTTGAGCAACTCGGCGAGCAGCGGCGACTGCCAACCGCTGCCGCTGGCTTCAAGCGCCGGTTGCCAGCCCATGTGCCACGCGGCGAGTGCGCGTTGGCCGGCGTCGCCCTTGAGCAGCCAAAGCACCGAGGCGGCCGTCGTGCGGTGTTCCCCTGGCACGGTCGGCTTGGCTTGGCCGGTGCGCTTGGCCAACTGTTCGGCGGTCCAGTCGAGCGTCTTGTCGAGGTGGCACAAATTACAGGCGTTCGGTCGGCCGGTCGCGAGGGTGGTGGTGATGTCGGGCGTCTCGATGGTGTGGCCGCGAATGGCCTTGAGCAGGCCGTACGACGTGTGCGGCATGTGGCAGTTGGTGCAATTGCTGCCGGGCGAGTCGGCGGCGTGGCGTGTGTGCCGGGTGAGGTCGTCGGACATTCCGTCGTGGCACTGGAGGCAGGCTTGGTTACCGCGCATGCCGCGCGCGAGTTGATCGTTGGGATCGCTCTCGTGCATCGAGTGGCAACTCACGCACGACATCTCGCCGCGCTGATAACAGGGCGACTCGAGCAGACCGTTGTATTCGCGGCCGGTAACGCGGATGTGGCCGTCCGGCCAGAAAAAATCATTGAAGATCCTGGGGTTCTTCTTGAGTACCGGCTTGAGCCACGGTTGCTTCTCGAGTTGGGTGGGGCGGATGATCGGCGTGGTTTTGTTGAGGTCGTCGCCGGGGCGGTAGCGAAAGCCGTGTGCGGTCC
>JABGZB010000173.1 GCA_018674955.1 Verrucomicrobiota bacterium
ATCAGAAAAAGCCCCCCCCCCACAAGTGCGCAAATGCCATACACGAACGGCAGACCGGTTAGCGAGGCGGCGTATTCCACGACCCCCCCCCAGAAACCTATGTCTGCAAGGATTGTGCTCATTTTGTTACGTAGGAAAGCGTGTCACGAATTCATAACCATGACAACTCTTTTGTGGCAAATAATTTTCTTAACTGTAATGACATCCCGTCACGACATCCAAAAACTTGACGCGCGGGCAGTTTCACACCGAAACTGCCTGCACAAGGGGCCTCCCTCACCACAAGCCAAGCAGGCGGATGCCGCCCCGTCGATCACCCTAAAATGATTCCATTTCTAAAAAGCAGCGTTGCGCTGTGTTGTGTCACGGCATGTGCCGCCGCCCTGTCCGCCGCCGAGTTGCCCAAACCGCGCAAGGTCATCGTGAAGCCGGCCTCCACCGAAGGGGCGTTGGCGATGAAGCGCTTCAATCTCGCTGACGGCCTCTCAATCAGCCTCACCGCCGCCGAGCCGCTGCTGGCCAACCCAGTCGCGTTCGACATCGACGAGCACGGCAACTTTTACGTCGTCGAATGTTTCCGCCTTCACAAAGGCGTCACCGATATTCGCCAGCACATGAACTGGCTCGACGAGGAACTGGCATCCCAAAGCACCGGCGACATGCTCGCCATGTACGAGCGCCACAAGGTGCGGGGCCTCACCGACTACTCCGACCGGCTTCGCCGACTCAGCGACACCGACGGCGACGGCGTGCTCGACCATGCCACGGTGTTTGCCGACGGCTTCAACTCTCCCGCCGACGGTCTCGCCGCCGGTGTGCTCGCGCGTTACGGCAAGGTTTGGCTCACCAACCTCCCGCACCTTTGGCTGCTCGAGGATCGCGACAACGACGGTGTCGCCGACTCCCGCCAAAGCCTCGCCTCCGGGTTCGGCGTGCGCGTCGGCTTCCTCGGGCACGACCTGCACGGGCTGCGCCTTGGCCCCGATGGCCGGATTTATTTCAGCATCGGCGACCGCGCCGCCTCCGTCACCACCCTCGACGGGCGCAAGCTGCACACGCCCGAGACCGGCGCGATCTACCGCTGCGAACTCGATGGCACCGGTCTCGAGATTTTCCACTACGGCCTTCGCAACCCACAGGAACTCGCCTTCGACCAGCTCGGCACTCTCTTCACCGGCGACAACAACTCAGACGGCGGCGACCCCGCCCGCTGGGTGCACGCCATAGAGGGCGGCGACAGCGGCTGGCGTATCGGTTGGCAATTCCTCAAAAGCGCACCGTGGACAACCCGCCGTGGCCCGTGGCTCGACGAGCGCATGTGCTTCCCCGACGGCGTGGCCGCCCATCGGATCCCGCCCATCGCCAACATCGGCAACGGCCCGTCCGGCCTCACTTACTACCCCGGCACCGGCTTCGGCAACCGCTACGCAAACACATTCCTCATGTGCGACTTCAAAGGTACCCCATCGGTCAGCGGCATCCACGCCATTCGCAACAAACCAGCGGGCGCGCATTTCGAAGTCGAGCAACTCGACAAAGTCATTTGGAACGCTCTCGTCACCGACGTCGAGTTTGGCTTCGACGGAAATATTTACATTTCCGACTGGGTCAACGGCTGGGGCATGACCGGCAAAGGCCGCCTCTACCGACTCGCCCCGACCGACGCCGACCCCGCAGCGCACGTCGTCAAAAAACTTTTTGCCAACGGCTTTGCCAAACTCGTCGACAACCGGCTTGCCAACTTGATGAGCCACGCTGACATGCGCGTGCGAATGGCCGCGCAATTTGAGTTGGCCAAGCGCAACAACGCCGAGGTACTTGCCGGCGTCGCCACCGGTGCCGACAACCGGCTCGCCCGCCTGCACGGCATCTGGGGCTTGGGCCAGATCGGCCGGCACACCCAAGCCGTCAACGAACTTGTGCTGCCGTTGCTCAGCGATGCCGACGCAGAAATCCGCACCCAAGCCGCCAAGGTTTTGGGCGATGCAAAATTCGAGTCGGCACACGGCGCGTTGGCCAAGCTGCTCGCCGACAAAAACCCGCGCGCCCAAACCCAAGCCGCCATCGCACTGAGCAAACTGCCGGGCAACCACACTGCCCCCGTGCTCGCGATGCTTGAGCGCAGCGCCGGCAACGACACCGCACTCCAACACGCCGGCACGCTCGCCTTGGCCAACGGCACCGACACCTTGGCCAATCTCGCCAACCACAAATCCATCGCCGTTCGCACAGCGGCGCTCATCGCGCTGCGTCGCCAGCGCAGCAGCCAAGTCGCCGTGTTCCTCAGCGACACCGACGCCCACATCCAACTCGAGGCCGCACGCGCCATCGCCGACGCCCACATCGCCGAGGCCATGCCCCAACTCGCCCGCTTGGCCAAGCGCACCGACCTTGCCAAGCCGCTCATGCGCCGCGTCCTCAACGCCAACTTCCGCTTGGCCAACGCCGCCGCACTCACCACCGTCGCCGCCAACGAAAAACAGGCCAAGCTCGCCCGCGCCGAGGCGCTCAACCTCTTGGCCGCGTGGGAAAACCCGTCCGGTCGCGACCGCATCAGCGGCCTGTGGCGGCCGATCTCCCGGCGCAACACGGCGGCAGCCGTCACGGCGCTCGGCGAGAAAATCGACGCCATCCTCCGCGGCACCCAAGGCCTCGTCCGCACCGAAGCCATCGCCGCAGCGGCCCGGCTCAAGCTCAACCAAGCCGGCCCTGCCCTGCTCGCCATTGTCAAAAATGAAAGCGCCGGCGGCGCACGGGCGAAGGCATTACAGGCGCTCAGCGGCATCGGGTTGGAGCAACTGGCAGAGGCGGTGGACGCCGCCTTCGAGTCCGGCGACTCAAACCTACTCAGTGCAGCCACCCGCCTTGCCACCAAGGTCAAGCCGGCCGGAGCCGCCGGCAAGCTCGAGTCCATCTTGGCCAAAGGCGGCGTCGCCGAGCAACAAAGCGCCCTCATCGCGCTGGGCGACTTGGCAGATCCCGCCGCCGACACGGTGATAGCCAAGTGGCTCGACAAGCTGCTCGCCGACACCGTCACACCGCCGTTGAAACTCGAGCTGCTCGAGGCCGCCGCCAAGCGCAACGGCGACGCCGTGAAAACCAGGCTCGAGAAGTTCAACGAGAGCCGGCCGGGGCCGAGGCAAAATCCGTTCGCGCTCGAGCCGTACGCCGAGACGCTCGAGGGCGGCGACGCGGCCAAGGGCAGAACATTGTTCTTCGAAAATATCGCGCTGAGCTGCGTGCGCTGCCACGTCATCGGCGAGGAGGGCGGCGAAGTTGGCCCCAGCCTCGACGATATAGGCTCGCGAGTCGACCGCACGCACCTGCTCGAGTCCATCGTCAACCCCAGCGCCAAGATCGCCGAGGGGTACGATTTCTTTTTGATCCTGCTGAAAGACGACTCCGGCTATGTCGGCATCATCACGAAAGAGACCGCCACCGAGTTGCTCATCAACTCCCCCGAGGACGGCCTCGTCACAGTCAAGACCGCCGACGTCAAGGAGCGCATCAAGGGCCCAAGCGGCATGCCGCCGGGTATGCAAATGGTCATCACAAAACGCGAACTGCGCGACTTAATCGAATACCTCGCCACCCGAAAAACCGCGGCCGCGAAATAAAAAACTAAACGCGGAGGAAAAAGGAACATGATGTTCCGCGATCCCTACGGCCGCCCAACACCCAAGCGCTTGACCAAGCGTTCCCGGTTTTTCGATCCTGTCCATCCATGTTCATTTCCCTGCTCTTCCTTGAAACTATCCAGAAATTGTTCGACCCGGCACTTTTCCTTGGGTAGCGTCCGCGCACGCATGAAATCCCTGACACTGTCGCTCTCAATTATTCTGTCCGCCTCCCTGCAGGCCGCCGACAAGCCGGCGCACTCCGCCGTCACTCCCGAGCCGCGCAGCGGCGGCTGGATGAAGCGGCATGAGTCGTTCAACCAGCGCGTGGCCAAGGGCAACGTCGACTTAATCTTTATTGGCGACTCGATCACGCATGCTTGGGAAAGCAGCGGCAAAGCCGTCTGGGCGAAGCATTACGCCAAGCGCAACGCCGTGAATCTCGGTATCGGCGGCGACCGCACGCAGCACGTGCTGTGGCGGCTCGACAACGGCAACATCAAAAACATCCGCCCCAAGGCCGCCGTGATCATGATCGGCACGAACAACTCGGGCGACGGCCGCAGTACCGCCGAGGAGATGATCGACGGCGTGACGGCGGTTGTCGACAAGCTCCGCGCCAAGCTGCCCAAGATGGAGATTCTGCTGCTCGACATTTTCCCGCGCGGCCAGCGCATCAACGCGCAGCGCGGCAAGATTCTGCAGGTCAACCAGGTGCTCTCCCGGCTCGACGCCCGGCCGCATGTGACCTTTCTGCGCATCGGTCACAACTTCGTCAGTCCCGACGGCACGATAGCCAAGGACATCATGCCGGACTTCCTGCACCTCACGCCGAAAGGTTACGAAATCTGGGCCAAGTCGATCGAACCGACGCTGGCCAGGCTGATGGGCGAATAACCCGGCGCACCCGCGCTTGGCCAAGGAGGCAGCCCGTTGAACGAACCCACGCAACCCAGCGCCTTCAGCGAGTCTCTCCTCCTGTTCGACTCAGCGCACCTCACGGCGCTTGGACTGTCGCTGCTGGCCATCGTCTGCGTGCCACTCATCGGCCGGTGCCTCTCGGTCACAAACCGACGTCGCGCCGTCTGGGCCTTGATTGTGTTCGCCGTCGCGCAGGAGGTCGTCGATTACGCCAACCGCGCCAGCTTCCGCGAACTCAACCTGATTCAGGATCTCCCGCTGCACCTCTGCAACTACGGACTGGTGATCGCCGCCATCGGCTTAATTACGCGCAACCGTTTTTGTTTTGAGTTTGCGTACTTCACCGCCGCGACAGCGGTGATGCAGGCGTTGCTGACGCCCAATTTAGACGACCTGAAAAACCTCACCGAGTACGTTGTTTATTTCATCCACCACGCGCTGATTATCCAGTTCGCCCTGTGGAATGTCGTCGTGGACGGCATGCTCACGAGCCGGGGCGCCGTGGTGCGCACGCTCCTCCTGATTGCCGCCATAATGCTTCCGGTCGGCATCGTGAACTGGCTGACTGACGCAAACTACATGTACCTCTGCGCCCGGCCGGCCGTGGACAACCCACTCGTGATGGGCGACTGGCCGTGGTACATCGTCAACGTCATGCTCATCGGCTGGGCGCTCATGCTCGTCGCCGCCCTGCCGATGCGATGGCTGCGCCGCCGCAGCACGAGATGACCCGGCTGCTGATAACACTATCGCTGCTCGCCGGTATGCTGCCGAGCCTGGCCACCGAGCCCAGCCGCATCGACCACTCGCGACTGCTCGTTTATCGCGGCCAAGCCGGCGGCGAACACCCCGTCAAGACGCCCGCCGACTGGGCCAAGCGGCGGCGGCAAATCGTCGACGGCATGCAGCAGGCGATGGGGCCGCTGCCTAGCCGCACCGCCCTCCCGCCGCTCGACATGCGCGTGCGCAGCCAAACCGACGGCGACGGCTTCACGCGGCTTAGTATCGACTTTCTCACCGAGAAAAACGACCGCCTCCCCGCCTTACTCTATCGCCCCAAGGCCACCCGCTTGGCCAAACGAGCCGGCATCCTCGCGCTGCACCCGACCTCGCCGCTCGGCAAGCATCGAGTCACGAAACAAGGCGGTGTCCCCAACCGAGCCTACGCCTACGAACTGGCCAGGCGCGGCTATGTCGTCATCGCGCCCGACTACCCGCCGTTCGGCGACTACGCATACGACTTCGAGTCGGACGACTACGTCTCCGGCACAATGAAGGGCATCTTCAACCACATGCGCTGCGTGGATTTGCTTCAGTCGCTGCCCGAGGTCGATGCCGGGCGCATCGGCGCGATCGGGCACTCGCTCGGCGGACACAACGCGATGTTCGTGGGCGTGTTCGACACACGCATCAGCGTCATCGTCTCCAGCTGCGGCTGGACGCCGTTCCACGACTACTACGGCGGCAAAATCGCCGGCTGGACGAGCGACCGTTACATGCCACTGCTCAAGACGCGCTATAAGCTCGACCCTGACTGTGTGCCGTTCGACTTTTACGAGGTCGTCGCCGCGCTCGCCCCGCGCGTGTTCTTTTCAAACTCCCCGCTACACGACAGCAACTTCGACGTGCGCGGCGTGAAAAAAGCCATCCCCAAGGCACGCGAAGTTTACAAACTGCTTGGCAAAGCCGACGCCCTGCAACTCCGCACCCCCGACTGCAAACACGACTTCCCCGTAGAAGGCCGCCAAGAATCCTACCGCATCATCGACCAAGCACTCTCTCGTGAATAGTGTTGACTCTTCTATCAATAATTGCAAATCTCCCAGGTAGCCGTCGTACTGTAACATCAATCGATATATCCTTTAATTAAAACACCTTGAACGATATTTTTATCAGCTACGCGCACATCGACAATGAGGCGATGACAGAGGAGGACAAGGGTTGGATTTCCCAGTTTCACAAGGTACTCGGCACTCGTGTTGCTCAACTGACAGGAGAAAAACCGAGCATCTGGCGGGACCAGAAACTCGGCGGCAACGACGTGTTTGACCAAGCCATCGTTCATCAGTTTTGCAACGCGCGCGTAATGATTTCCATTATGTCGCCGCGCTACCTCAAGTCTGAGTGGTGCATGAGGGAGTTGAAGCAGTTTCACGACAACGCCTCATCCACCAGCGGTGTCTCGTTTGAGAACAAGTCCCGCATTCTCAAGGTGATCAAGACCCCGTTCGATACCATCGATGTCCCCAACGAAATCCAGAGCGTATTTGCCAGCATCCTCGGTTTTGAGTTTTTTGATGTCGATTCCGATACGGGGAAATTCAAGGAATACAACACCACGTTCGGGGCCGAGGCGAAGCACAATTATTTCTCGAAAATCTTCGATCTCGCGCATGAAGTCAGCCAACTGCTGAAGGCCATGAACGACCGGGAAACCGGAAACGGGGAAACCGGTGTCGCAGCAACTGAAACTAAGAAAATATTTCTCGCCACCACCACCAAGGATCTCCAACCGGAGCATGACCGGATTTACCGGAATCTGATCGAGCGCGGTTATCAGGTTTTCCCGGACCGCCCGATGCCACTGGTCGGGACGGAATTCAAGCAGGCCGTCCGGGATCATCTGGAGAAGTGCGACGCGAGCGTTCACCTGATCGGTTCCAGTTACGGTTTGGTTCCCGAGGGCGAGGTTGACTCGGTCATCGACATCC
>JABGZB010000174.1 GCA_018674955.1 Verrucomicrobiota bacterium
AACGGCCGACCTTGGCTTTTTGCCGGAGAGCGAAGCGTGGGAACTGTTCTCCAGGCAAACAGGCTGGGAACTTGGCCAAGCGGGCAGGGTGCCGGTGACCGGCATCTACCAAGCCGCCGCCCAAGTCGGCGTCGCCAGCGAGAGGGTATTTTTGAAAAAACTGGATTCGGACAACCCAACCATACGTTACTGGGGCGCGATTGGGCTGGCTGTGAGGCCGGAAATATCAGGCATGGCCAAGCGCAAATTACGTCGAAAGATCAGTGATCCATCACCGGCTGCGCGGATTGAGATCGCCAACGCCCTTGCGACTCATGGCGACATTCCGAACGCACTACCGGCATTGATCGACTCAACGCAACACGAAAATCTCATTGTTGTGACACACGCCGCTCGGATCATCGAGTTGCTCGGCAAAAAGGCGAAGAGTGCAAAATATGCAATTGAAGAAGCCCTCAAACGTGCTGACAAAATCCGCCCGCCGGACACACCGGCGACCGTCGTTCTACCCGGCGACAAGGATTTGGCCATGTTTGTTTCCTTTTCCTGTCGTGCTTTTTTGAACAGACTGGACGAGTAAACCAATGCTTCGCTTACTAAAAACAATCTCCGCAGGAGTTGCTTTTTTATTCGGTGGAGATCTCTTAGCTGCACTTCAATCAGCTAAGGTTTTCTCCGACAACATGGTGTTACAGCAGGGGGTGTCCGTACCGGTTTGGGGAACTGCTGATATCGGAGCCAATGTTGTCGTTGAGTTTGCGGGGCAACGTGCTGAGACGAAGGCGGACAATGCCGGACGGTGGAAGTTGGCGTTTGAGCCATTAATCGCGAGTGCAGAAAGACGCCCGCTCTCAATTAGGAGCGGCAACGAAAGTCTGCTTTATAAAAATGTCGTGGTGGGGGAGGTGTGGTTTTCCGGTGGACAATCGAATATGGGGTATAGTGTGGGCAGCATGGCCAAGCGATTGGCCAAGGGGAAGGCGTTGGTCGATGCAGCAGATTATCCGGGCATCCGGTTTCGGAAAGTGAATGAGAAAAACATGCCAATGCCGCAGGAGGATTTGAAAGGCGGGAGTTGGTTCGTGTGCACGCCGAATTCGGTGAAGACTTTTTCGGCGGTTGGGTTCATCTTCGCCCGAAGGCTGCACGAGAAACTCAAAGTGCCGATTGGCATCATTGATTGCTCCTGGGGCGGCACGCCGATTGAGCCTTACATTCCTGCTAAAGCATTTACCGGGCATCCCACCTTGGAGCGCCTAGCCAAGTTGTCGGAGACGAGGGACTATGAGGCTATCAAAGCCATGCGGGGCGGGACCTTTGTTCGCAGTGACGCTTGGCTCGCCGGGGCAATTTACAACGCTCGAATCGCTCCCGTTGTTCCGTATGCGATTCGCGGTGCCATTTGGTATCAAGCGGAGTCCAACTGCGGCACTGGTGAAGACCCGCGCGATTATGCCCACAAAATGCGGGCGCTCATTCAAGGCTGGCGAGGTGCTTGGGGTCGTCCGGATTTGCCGTTTTATTATGTGCAGCTTCCCCAGTGGCGTAGCTACGCATGGACGTATGCCCGCGAGGAACAACGGCGTGCGATGGATGTGCCGAACACAGGCATGGCGGTGACAATCGATTTGGATTTTAACAACGATATTCATCCGCCAAACAAAATCGATGTGGGGGAGCGCTTGGCCCGATGGCCTCTGGCCAAGGTTTACAGATACTCCACGCCTTATAGTGGGCCGACATTTCGATCTGTGAAGCGTGGCGGGAATGTTATGTCTGTGATGTTTAATAATGTGGATGGAGGATTGATTGTTGGCCAAGCGGGTGTAGGTCAGGTGATAGAGATCAAAGGAGGTAAATTATTTGGATTTGAATTGGCCGATGAAGGAGGAGGGTGGCATGCAGCAAATGCGATTATTCGTGGTAACACGGTTGCTGTCAGTAGCGTTGAAGTGAGCGAACCGAGGGCGGTTCGGTATGCTTGCCATCCACAAGCACCAGAAGATAAACAGTGGAATCTTTACAACGGAGCCAAACTTCCGGCCTCCCCTTTCTGCTCCGATTGGAGTCTAATGCCATACGAACCGAAACAAAACCCAATGCCGAAATGAAAAACGAGGAATGCTCGTTTCATAAAAGTTGGTTAGGCGCTTGGCTCAGCGTTTACTGATTGGCTGGTACTTGAGGTCGTCCGGGCCGTCGTAAACGCCGCTTGGGCGGATGAGGCGGTTGTCGGCCAGTTGCTCGAGCACGTGTGCGGTCCAGCCGGAAGTGCGCGCGATCGCAAAGATCGGCGTGAACAGGTCGGTCGGAATGCCGAGCGAGTAGTACACGGTGGCGGAGTAGAAATCGACGTTCGGGTAGAGGTTCTTTTCGCGCAGCATGATCTCGGCGATGCGCTCGCTCATGTCGAGCCACTTGGTTTCGCCGAGCTTGGCGCCGAGCTTCTGGGCCATGCTCTGCAGGTGTGGCGCGCGGGGGTCGAGCACTTTGTAAACGCGGTGGCCGATGCCCATGATTTTCTTTTTGTTCTTTAGGCAGTCGGCGATGAAGTCGTCCACCTTGTCGAGGTCACCGATTTCCAGAAGCATCTTGATCACGCCCTCGTTGGCTCCTCCGTGCAGCGGGCCTTTGAGCGTGCCGATGGCGGAGGTGATGGCCGAGTACATGCCGCTGAGCGTGGCGATGGTGACGCGCGCCGAGAAGGTCGAGGCGTTCATGCCGTGATCGGCGTGCAGGATGTAGCACATGTCGATGGTCTTTTCCTTTTCCTCGATCGGTTTTTCGCCGTCGATGAGGTAGAGGAAGTTCGCCGCCTCACCGAGGGACGGGTCGGAATCGGGTAACGGCTTGCCCTGCCTGGCCAAGTGGAAATAGGCGGTGATGACAGGCACCTGCGCGATGAGTTTTATGGCGCGCATTGTCTGATCCTCCAGTGAATCCTGCGCCTCAGGTGGCTCGTAGCAGGCTAGAGCGGAAACTGCGGTACGGATGGCACGCATCGGCGAAGTTCCCTTCGGAAGCATCTTGATCAGATCCACCACGCCGTCGGGCAGCTCGCGGGCAGCGGCCAGTTCAGCCTTCAACGAGGCCAGTTCCTCTGGGTTCGGCAACTTGCCGCGATGCAGCAGATGCACAACCTCCTCGTAGGTCGCGTTGCCGGCCAACTCGTTGATGTTGTAGCCCCGGTAAATCAATTCCCCGTCGAGTCCGCGCACGCTGCTGAGTTTCGTGGTTGCGGCGACGACGCCCTCCAAACCCTTTGGGGGCGTTGGTTTTTCTGTATCACTCATTTTATAAAATTCTGTGGAGAAACCCCTTTGAAGGGGTCAAAAATCTTAAAATAAAACGGTTTTCAGCGCAACGGTTTTCGGAACTACTCCCCTTGGGTAGGCGCTCATTCGCCCCTGTAAATACAGCGCGCGGTGCAGGTTTCGGCCACTTCCACGGCGGTTAACAGCGGCAAACTTGGCTTCAATCGCTCCCAAATCCACACGGCGACATTTTCACTCGTCGGGTTTTCGAGGCCGTCAACGTCGTTGAGATAACGGTGATCGAGTTGCTCCCAAAGCGGCTTGAACGCCGCCGAAATGTCGGCGTAATCAAGCACCCAACCCAGTTTTGGGTCGCAATCGCCCTCGACGACGATCTCCGCCGTGAAACTGTGTCCGTGCAGTCGCCGACATTTGTGATCCTGCGACAGGTGCGGCAGCAGGTGAGCGGCTTCGAATTGAAATGTTTTTCTGAGTTCCATAATTCGGTTATGCTGTTTCGAGGTCAGTCCAGCGGATGAGTTCGCCAAGCGGCGGTCGTCCGTCGTGCCGCCAGGCGAGCGGCGGGCGCTGCATTTGGCCAAGCGGACAAATCCGTGGCACTCCCCACCGGGCCAACGGCAGCGCCAAATCCCGCATTCGCGCCTCGCTCGCGGCCAGGCCGACGGTGGAGACCGACTCGCGGATCGGCTCCAGCACGTGCAGCGCCTCGTCGATGTGCTCGATTGGCTTGACGAAAATAAAACGGTTCAGCGGAGAGGTTTGAAATTGCTTTTCATCCTCGTGCACTACCGTCCAGTCGGTCGAGTCCTTGCTCTCCCAAAGCGCCGCGCCAGCGTTGTTGGCCTCTCGGATTTTATAAAAGCGCCGAGCCGTCGCGATCGCCGCCGCTTCCTTCGCCGAGATCGGCCCTCGCGGCATCGCCTCGTTTCGCGCCTCTAGTTCCTCGGCGAGCATGTCAGCGAAGCGCGACGGATTGAGGCTACCGTTTTGCTCGACGTAAATCACGTGCGGCGACAGGCAGCCGTGCTGATTCCACGCGACGATATCGTCGGCGGCATGCGAGATGACTGTCTGCGTGCCCATTACCTCGTTGGCCTGTTTTTCCACGTAGCCGAAACTGACGCGGTGACCGTAACAGGCCAGTCGCTTGGCCAAGGGTAGTCGCTGACGGATCGACTCCACCGTTTTGTCGCTGCCATTCACCGTTACGCAATCGGCTTCGGCGAACAACGCCGACTCGGGCGGCTCGTTGCCGCCATCCCACTCCGCGATCTCGAGCGCCGCCGCCATGCCCGGTTCGACGAAGTGCAGCGAGTGCCCAAACAGCCGAGGCAGCAGTGACTTGCCGGAGGCGCATTTGACGAATTGCGCCGACCGCAGCAGCAACCCAAACGCGATCGACTGAAACACTGGTACCGGCAAATTACCCGGCGCGATGTGCGCGATCAGTTGCGGGCCGTTCACCATCGAGAACGATCGGTTCGGCTGGCTGGCGAACGACTGCAGCCGCGTCGGGTCGCCGAACTCCTGCGAGAGCAGCATAAAATACTTTTCCTGCGTCCAGTCGGCGAAACAGGCGTCCAGCCCGGCCGCGAGCACTTCACGCGGGAAACCGGTTTCCTCCGGATCGGCATCGAGCGCCATTTGTCGCAAAGGATAATCGGGCGAACTCCACAGGTTGGCCACCTCGGTGAGCTTGGAAATAATCTGCTCGTTGCCCAGCGTGGAGAGGTATTCGTTGCGGTTTCGGCGCAGCGTTTGGCACGCGTCGGCGACCAGCGAGCGCGATAGCTCCGCGCCCGGTTTGTCGGCCAAAAAATAATCCAGTGATTGTTCAGTCATGGGATAAATTCATCAGCGAACAGCCTCGGGACTCGGCCAACTCGGCCCGGCCCAGCAGCTCGAATCCATCCGCGTGGCGCTTGGCCAAGTCTTCAGTCTGGAGGCTCAGCGCCGAGCCGGCATTGGCCAGGTCGACGACCTGTAACAGGCCCGATTGGCCAAGCTCGACATCTGCAAGAGTCTCCGGCGAGACGACGCGGGCACGCGCCCAAGGCGGAAACCGAAATAATCGGGGAGCGGCATTCGCTTGGCCCAGCTTGCCGTCATACGCCTGCGAACTCAATTCGCACATGCCGTATTCGCAAATGATTCGCGAGCTTGGGACGCCGAGTTTAGCGGTGATCGCTCGGTGCAGCTCTGCCTTGGGCATCTCGCGCGAGCGGCCCTTGTAGCCGCCGGTCTCCATCGCTGCCGAGCTGCTGGGCAGTTGGAAATCCATCGCGTCAGCGTTGAGATGGTCGAGCAGATGCACAAACGAAAATGCGGTACCGAGAATTGTGACCGGTTCGTTTTGCGTGGCGCAGTCGTGCAGGAAATCTACGGCGACTTGGCTGTCGATCTGCCATTGACCGTCTGCGGCGAAACAACATTCGCGCTTGGCCAAGCGCTTGGCCGCGGTGTCCATCATGTGCACCAGCGACGACTCCGGCGCTTGGTCAAGATCGGGGAAAAGAAACAGCAGTCGGTTCGCCGACTCATCGACCAAGTGCCCGACAAACCAAGGCCAAAGCGAAGTGTGATACACGGCCAAGGTTTTAGCGCAGTGAAAGTGCCGGCTACGATCGGCTTGGGTCGTACCGCTTGATCGGAACAGCGTCTCGCGATCGGCTTCCGGCAAGACGGTCAAGTCGAGCGACTTGAAGGCGCGCGTCTGCACCGTCGGGATGTCCCGCCAGTTAGCGACCGTTTCCGGCGTGAGATTCTCAGCGCGACAGAGGTTGGCGTAGGGGGCGTTGCGGGCGAACTGAAACGCGAACAGGCCAAGGGCTAGTTCATCGAAGCCGGCGGCGTGCGGGTCATCGGTGCACCGCTGAATGAACGCGCTCACAGCGTTGCAGACTTCGGTTAATGAAGTGAAATTTGTCATGCGGTTTTTTGTGGGCGCTTGCACGCTTTGGCTGGTTTTCCGCCACAGCCAAGGGGGGGTAAAGTACGGTCAAGCCGTTAGCTTGGCAACAAATGGTTTTGTCACCGGGCGGAGCCTGTGGTTTGCTCTCGTCCATGAAGGGTTTCGTGTTTTTTTTGACAGTGGCTATGGTGGCAGTGGGTTGCGGCGGTGGAGATGCACCCCCGGCGGAACAGGCAGAAATGCCAACGCCAGCGTTGCCTGATAATATTACAATCACACCGGTTGCGGAGGTCGCACCATCAACAGGCGAAGCCGATGAACCAGGAAAACTAACACTCGGCAAGGCGTCAAAGAAGATTCAACCCGGGGCCAAATCGACTCCCAAACCAAACCCCGAAACCAAGCAGCAAGGCGGCGAGGCTGTTGCCCCGAAAGAGCCGGTCACTCCCGTCAGGGTCGAGGGCCAAGCCAACTTGACGAACGAAAAGGGCCGGTACACCGCCGGTGGCGCGCCGTTTGAGGGGCAGTTTGTCGATCACCACGACAATGGCACGAAGTCGGTCGAGGGGCAGTTCGCCAATGGCAAACAGCAGGGCGTTTGGACGTTTTATCACGAGAACGGGAAGCTGTTCCGGACGGGCAAATACATCGACGGCCGGGCCGAGGGCCAATGGACAATTTGGCGCGACGACGGCAGCAAGTGGTCGGCGCAAACCTACATCAACGGCCAGTTGAACGGCGTTGAGACGCGCTGGCACCTCAACGGCCAGAAGCAATCCGAGGCCACTTGGCAGGGCGGCAAGACGATCGCCAAAGAGGAATGGAACGAACAGGGCGTGCCCAAGCAATAGCCGCGCTGCTGCTCGGCGCGCGGCGCATGGGCGAGGCTGAACCGGAGGTGCGGCAAACCCGCCGAGGCGCGCGACTCGTGCAAAACGGCTCGGTGCTCAGCGAGGTGCTGGCGCAACCGGGAGCGACCGACAGTGTCTTTGACGTGCTCGCGGCGGCTGTTTGTGGTTTTTCGCCGGGAGTGCGGGTGGGGATTCTTGGTTTCGCCGGCGGCGGGTTGATCGCGCCACTGCGAGCGATGGGTGGCAATCACAAGTTCAGCGGCGTGGACCTCGACCGATCCGGCTACGAACTTTTTTGTGACCTCAGCGCCGAGTGGATGGGTGAGGTGCAGTTTGCGCAATTGGATGCGGCCGAGTGGTTGCACTCGCAGCGCGGCAAGTTCGACTTCCTGCTGGAGGATCTTTCTGTCGGCCGCGCCGGCGACGTGTTCAAGCCGGATGTCTCGATCGATACATTACCTCAGGTGATCCAATCGAAACTTAAGCCAGGCGGTGTCGCCGTTTTTAATCTGCTGCCGCCTGACGACCGGACGTGGGCCGAAATGATGGCCAAGGTCTGCGCGCCGTTTGGGTTTGGTGTGCAGGTTTTGTTCGAGAGTTTTTACAACCGCGTGGTGGTGTTGGCGAACGAGGCGTTGCCGTCGGCGCGCGAGGTGTCGCGGTTGCTGCGTGACTCGTTGACGGCGATCGGCTCGGAGATGGCAACCGATATTAGCGTGCGCTCGTTGCGTTTGGCCAAGCGATGAACAGGCGGGGCGACAGGGCGTTCACGCTGATCGAGTTGCTGGTGGTCATAGCCATTATCGCGATTCTTGCCGGGATGCTGTTGCCGGCCTTGGCCAAGGCCAAGGGCAAGTCGCAGTCAATCAAGTGCGGCTCGAATATGCGGCAGATCAGCTTGGCCGTGACGATGCACGCCGACGAGCGCGAGGGCGCGCTGCCGATCGCCACGAACTTCGCCGAGCCTAAGTCGTCACCGCATCGGATTTGGGTGACAGCGGTCGCACGGTTTATCGGCAGCCGGGAGGTGTTCTTTTGCCCGACGGCAAAAACGGTCAAATTTGGTGGCAACTGGGACAACCGCAGTTGGCACCCGATCGGGTACAACGGGGCGACAACATTCGACCCGCGCGGCGTGGAGGGATCGACCACGAAGCCCAAGTTGGTGGGTGTGCCGGAGCCAAGCTTGGCCGTGCTGTTCGCCGAGACGCCGAGCGGGCCGATCGAAAAGAAGTACCGTGGCTATGTGTTCAGCCCGAGAAACGGCAAACGAAACCGACTCGATCCCCGACGCTCGACGCCGCTGATCTCGGACCGCGATCTCGTGGCGGAGATGAGCGGCAAACATCCCAGCCAACTCAAGCCGGTGATGGCGCGGCACGGGGCCAACGGCGACGACACGGGCCGAAGCAACCTCGTCTTGGCCGACGGCCACGTGGAATCCAAGACCGCCTCGTCGATCCTGCGACAGGACGCAGGCGCAAACTTGGTTTGGAATTTGGGAAGGGAGTAAGTGAAACCGGCCGAGCGTTTGGCCAAGGGTGGGGTGGCTGGATTACTGTTGGCGGACGTGCCCAGATTTGCTGTTGCGGCGGGAGCGGGACTCCTGAAACTTGGGCCTGTAGATCGTTTTGCTGTTCGCTTGGCTGAGGTACATGCTCATCAGGCGTGAAGATGACAGTGGTGCGCGCCGAGTGGAAAGCAAACGGCTGCAGGCGGAAATGAAGGTGTAAAAGATTCTCCTCATACGTCCAAAATAGCTAATACAGAAAATGTAGTCCACGGATGGGAACTTTCCAAATTAAATGTATTCACAACGCTCATTTTTTATTCACAGCTTTGGCTTCGCGGTGAATAACCGACGGAAGAGCGGGGATTTGCTGCGGTGATCAATCGCCGACAATTCTCACACCGGAGGAGGCGCCGATGCGGGTGGCCCCGGCTTCGATCATCGCCAGTGCCGTTTCGCGGTCACGGATGCCGCCGGACGCCTTGACGCCGGCGTGTTGGCCGACGGTTTCGCGCATGAGTTGGACGTGCTCGATGGTCGCGCCGCCAGGGCCAAAACCGGTACTGGTCTTGACGAAATGTGCCTCGGCGGTAACGGCCAGTTTGCAGGCAGTGGCGATTTGTTCGTCGTTAAAATAGCCGGTCTCGATGATGACTTTCACTCGCCGGTCTTCCGCCGCCTCGACGACATCACGAATCTCGCGGACGATGTATCTGTGGTCGCCGTCGATGAAGCGGCCAAGATTCATCACCATGTCGATTTCGTGCGCGCCGTTGTCTAAGGCAGCTTCGGTCTCGTAACGCTTTGAGTCCGAGTCGCTTGCACCCAGTGGAAAGCCGATCACGGTGGCGATCGATACGTCGGCGTCTTCGAGATAAGTGGTGGCGTGTTGCACCCAACTACCATTCACACACACGGCAAACAACTGATGCTCAATGGCTTCGGCGCAGAGCTTTTCGATGTCAGCGGCGGTGGCGTCTGGGCGCAGATTGGTGTGGTCGATGTACGAGCCGACAGGCGTTTCCGGAGTGTCGGGCATGAATCAACCGGGGAGGAGGTCTTTGACCATTTCCCGCTCCTCCTTCAGTTCGTTTACCGTCGCGTCGATTTTGCCTTTGCTGAAGGCGTCGATTTGGACGCCCTGCACGATGTCGAACTGGCCGGCGACGTTGCGAACCGGGAAGGAGGAAATCAGTCCTTCATCGACGCCGTAGCTGCCATCGGAGCAGAGGCAAACGCTGTGGTAATCGCCACCGGCGGTGGGGTTGATGATGGAGCCTACCGAGTCGACCACGGCGTTGGCCGCGCTGGCCGCGCTTGAGGCGCCGCGCGCCTTGATGATCGCCGCGCCGCGCTGCTGCACAGTCTTGATGAAATCGCCCTCGAACCAGTCGCGATCGCCGATCTCGTCCGCAGCGGGTTGGCCATTGATCTTGGCGTTGGTGAAGTCCGGATACTGCGTGGCGGAGTGGTTGCCCCAGATTGCCATGTTGGTGACTGCTGTCACGTCGACTCCGGCCTTCTGCGCGAGTTGCGTCTTGGCGCGGTTTTCGTCGAGGCGCGTCATGGCAAACCACCGGTCGCGCGGCACGTCCGGCGCGTTGTTCATGGCGATCAGGCAGTTGGTGTTGCACGGGTTGCCGATGACGAGTGTGCGGACATCGCTGGCGGCGTTGTTTTGGATCGCTTGGCCTTGGCCGGTGAAAATCTTGCCGTTGATGCCGAGCAAATCGCCGCGCTCCATTCCCTGTTTGCGGGGCACGCTGCCGACGAGCAACGCCCAGTGGACACCGTTGAAGCCAGCGTCGAGGTCGGAGGTGGGCTCAGTGCCCTTGAGCAGAGGGAACGCGCAGTCGTCCAATTCCATGCAGACGCCATCGAGCGCCGGCAGTGCAGGCTCGATCTCGATCAGGTGGAGGATCACCGGCTGGTTTGGGCCGAACATCTGGCCGGAGGCGATTCGGAACAACAGGGCGTAACCAATCTGGCCAGCCGCACCGGTCACCGCAACATGTATGGGTTCTTTACTCATAAAAAAGCGGCGGACAGCATACGGCACACCACCCGTCCCCACAAGGTTTTCCGCTTGGCCAAGCGCGCAGTAGGTAGGGGCCGCAGTCTCAGCGGGCCGCAGTAAACACGAAAGCGTATGGGTGGGGACACCCGTTCCCACCCCCAGCTTGGCCAAGGTCACTCGGCGGCGGTTGGGTTGTCTCGTGTCGCTTGATTTCAGTTGGAATGTTATTGGTGTCCGAATACGTTTGCCGCAGCCGATTATGAAAAAGTTGTTTAGCTTGATTGTTGCGTTTGCTGTCGTTGGTTGCGGACGTGAGACCCCGCCGCCGCCGCCCGCCGCCGAGCCGGTGGTTATCAAACCAGTCGCCGAAGTCGCCCAGTCGGAGAGGCCGGAGCCGCCCTCTCCACCATTGATTTCGATTTGGGACGCGGCCCGGGGCGGTGACGTCAAGGCGGTGCGCGAACACATCGTTAGTGGGACTCAGTTGAACGGGCCGGACGAAACCAATCCCCTAAAACAAACGCCGCTGCACTGCGCCGTCGAGTCGGGCCACAAGGCGGTTGCGGAACTGCTCCTTGCCAACGGGGTCGACATCAACGTCAAGCGGGCGGACGGCTTGACTGCGCTGGACATCGTGCTGAAAGCCGACCCAGAGGCCAGCGACGAGGTGCGAGAGGTTCGCAAGGCAATCGCCCGCGTGTTAGTCCGCAACGGAGCTACGGCCGCCAAACACAAATAAGGCATCAACGATTTATGAACGATTCAACTGTGGAGTGCGCCGACAGAACGGAGCGGCGGAGAGTTTTAAATTTTAAGTTTTCAGTTTTCAGAGGTGTCGTTCGGATTGCGCTGGCTTTTTTGTTTTCGGGCGCAATGAGGGTGTCCGGTGCCGAGGTTGTGCCATTGCGCGTGGCCACGTTCGACGTCGATGCCACGCCGCCGCTTGGCTACATGATGGCTTACGACCCGGTGGTGCGGCTGGACGCGATGACGCTGCGTTGCCGGGGAGTGGTGCTGCTTAGTCAAGCGGAGCCGATCGTGCTTTGCGCTGTCGATTGGATCGGCATTGCCAATGAGGCGCACGACGCCTTTCGCGAGCGCTTGGCCAAGGCGGCCGGCACAACCCCCGACCGCGTCGCCGTGCACACGCTGCACCAGCACGACGCGCCATTGGTTGATTTCACTGCGGAACACTTGCTGAAGGAGGCCAAGGCCAAACATCTTGGCCCGCTTGACGGTGGTTTTTGCCGAGAAACATTAGCCAAGATTGCCGTTGCGGTGAAGGCATCGCTGGCCTTGGCCAAGCCTGTAACCCATTGCGGCTGGGGGGCGGCGGAGGTGAAACGGGTCGCGTCCAACCGCCGCATCTTCGGGCCGGACGGCAAGGTGCGCGCCGTACGCTACACCACCTGTGCGGATCCGAAACTGCGTGCCGAGCCGGAGGGAGTGATCGATCCCGAGCTGTCGATGCTGACTTTTTGGAATGGCGACACGCCGCTTGCTGTGCTGAGTTATTACGCCTGCCATCCGCAGAGCTACTATCGCATGGGCATTCCCAGCCCGGACTTTCCCGGTATCGCGCGGTTCATCCGTCAGCAATCCGTGCCGGAAGCTTTGCACGTTCACTTCAATGGCGCGGGCGGCAACATCGGCGCTGGCAAATACAACGACGGCTTGCGCAAAAACCGGATGGTTTTGGCCCAGCGCTTGGCCGACGGAATGAAGCGTGCATTCGATAGCACAAAAAAGTTTGCGGTGCAGTCGCGGGATTTACGCTGGAGTGTCGCGCCGGTGGCTTTACCGGTGGCCAAACATCTAGACGAATCCAAGCTGATCGCCGACGTGGCCAAGGGCTCGGTGCCGCCGGTCGCCGTGCCGGCGGCGGAGCGGTTGGCCTTTTTGCGGCGCTGCAAGTCGGGGCACAAAACCGACCTGGCGCAGCTTGCCATTGGCGACGTGCGCGTGCTGCACATGCCGGGTGAGTTGTTCGTCGAATACCAGTTGGCAGCCAAGCAGATGCAGCCAAAGCTAAACGTGGCGATGGCGGCCTACGGCGACTACGGGACGTTTTATATTGGCACCGAACGAGCCTACTCGGAGGGCGGTTACGAGACCGAGCCACGCTCATCCAACGTCGCCCCCGAGGTGGAGACTGTGCTGGTGCAAGGCATCCGCAAACTGCTGTCGGAAAATTAAGCGCAGAGATCGCGGAGTCGCAGAGGATGGCTTTTTTATTGATCGTCCTCGTTCTTTCGTACCTCTTCATCGACAAAACTCGCTCGAAGCCGCGAAGAGTGATCCGCACATTGCGCTGATTGTCGCAGATTCAAAAAAACCAATCTGCTTACATCTGCGGGTTGAAAAAAACTTTATTCGATTCGGCCGGCGACAAGTGACTCTACGACGGCGGGGTCGGAGAGGGTGCTGATGTCGCCGAGGCTGTCCGTTTGGCCCTCGGCGATTTTGCGGAGGATGCGGCGCATGATTTTTCCGCTACGCGTTTTGGGCAAGCCGGGGGTGAATTGGATTTTGTCGGGCGAT
>JABGZB010000175.1 GCA_018674955.1 Verrucomicrobiota bacterium
CCATGCCCAGCACGGCGAGCGTCTTGCCGTAAAGCTCGACACCCTTGAACGCCTTGCGGTTCCACTCGCCGGCTACCATCGACCCGTGCGCTTGCGGGATGTTGCGCGCCAGCGCCATCATCATGGAGAAGGTCAACTCGCAGGTTGCGATTGTGTTGCCGCCGGGAGTGTTCATGACGATCACGCCGTTCTGTGTGGCTGCATCGATGTCGATGTTATCCACACCGACTCCGGCGCGGCCAACGATCTTCAAGTTTGGCGCAGCCTCGAGTACGGCCTTTGTGACTTTGGTCTCGGAGCGGACCGCCATGGCCGAGATGTCGCCGACGAGCGGCAGCAGTTCCGTCTCTGAGTGACGGCGGTCGAGCACGATGACCTCAAGGCCGTCCTGTTGTTTCAGGAAGTCAATCCCGGTTTGGGAGATGGGGTCGCAGACAAGTACTTTCATTTGATTTTAGTGGGGTAATTTGTCGGTGCGGGGAATTTGATTGTGATGTAATGAGTTCTCCCTCTCCCCACTATTGACGGTTTATGCGCCTTCACGGGTTTTGATTTTATTGAGCAAGTCGGCGAGGACTTCGTCCCTTGGCTTGGCCCCGAGATCCCCCTTACCGTGTTCGCGCACGGCGAGATTACCGGCTTCCTGCTCGCGTTGGCCAATGAGTAAAATAGTGTGCACTCTGTCGGTCTCGGCGCGGCGAATCCGGGCGCCGATCTTGTCGGAAGTCGTGTCGAGTTTCACACGCACTTCGTGCTTTCGAAGTTCAGCGGCGACCGCCTTCGCGCAATCCACTTGGTCGTCGCCAAACGGCAGCACTCGCACCTGTTCCGGCGCGAGCCAGAGAGGGAAGTTGCCTGCGTAGTGCTCGATCAAAAAGGCGATGAACCGCTCGTGTGTGCCCAGCGGGGCGCGGTGAATGCAGAGCGGAGTCTCTGTGGTGTTTTTGCGCGTCTTGTACTCGAGGCCGAAGCGCTTGGGCACGGCAAAGTCCACTTGGTTCGTGGCGATGGTGAACTCCCGGCCGGAGATGCTGTACACCTGCACATCGATCTTTGGCCCGTAAAACGCGGCCTCGTCCTGTACTTCCACAAAATCAACGCCAGACTCGACGAGAACTTTGCGAACCATGTCCTCAGTTTGCAACCACAGCTCAGGTTCGTCGACGTATTTGTCGCCGAGCCGTTCGGCGCTGTGCGTGCTGAAGCGCATGCTGAATTTCTCAAACCCGAAAATCTTGAAATATTTCAGATACATTTCGTTGACGGCTCGGAATTCGTCGGCGAATTGCTCCGTCGTGCAGTAGATGTGCGCGTCGTTCATCTGCATCGACCGCACGCGCATGAGGCCCATCAATTCGCCGGAACGCTCGTAGCGATAACAGGTGCCATACTCGGCCAAACGTAGCGGCAACTCGCGGTAGCTGCGCGGCACGGCCGAGAAAATCTTGTGGTGATGAGGACAATTCATCGCCTTGAGATAGATGCGATCCGTTGGCTTGTTCGGGTCGTCGTCCTTGAGTTCCATCGGCGGGAACATGCTCTCGGCGTAGTAGGGGAGATGGCCGGAAGTCTTGTACATGCTTTCCCGCGCCAAGTGCGGCGTACGGACGCGCTCGTAGCCTGCCTCGAACTCCGTCTCCTTGGCCAATTTCTCCAGTTCCTCGATCAGCACCGTGCCCTTGGGCAGCCAAAGCGGCAGACCGGGGCCGACGTCGTCGTCGAACGCGAACAACTGCATCTCGCGCCCGATCTTGCGGTGGTCGCGTTTGCGGGCTTCCTCCTGCGCTTCGAGCCATTCGTTGAGCTTGGTTTTGTTCGGGAAGGCCGTGCCGTAGATGCGTTGCAGTTGTGGGTTGTTCTCGTTGCCCCGGTAGTAGGCGGCGGCGACGCGCAGCAACTTGTACGCCTTCACGTTGCGGGTGCGCATAACGTGCGGCCCGGCGCAGAGATCTACGAACTCGCCGTTTTGGTAGAATGAAATCTCTTCGTCCTCGGGGATGTCGGCCAAGCGCTCGACTTTGAACGACTGACCGCGTTCCTCAAAAAACGCCTTGGCCTCGTCGCGGGTTTTTGTGCTGCGCTCGAACGTCTGGTTTTCTTTCACCACCTTTTTCATCTCGGCTTCGATGGCCTCGAAATCCTCTGGTGAGAAACGACGTTCGAGATCGAAGTCGTAGTAAAACCCCTCGGCGGTCGGAGGGCCAATGTCGAGCTTGGCCTCAGGCCAAAGGCGTAGCACTGCAGTGGCGAGCACGTGGGCGCACGAGTGTCGCAGTCGCTCGAGGTCGCTCATTTGGTGGCGCTGTTCGAGGGTCTTGCGATCTACGTCGTGTTTAGCTGCTTCCATGTTTTTGTTCGTTGCGCTAGGCCAAGCACCAAGGACTCCCTGCGGAGTGCGCGGAGGTTAGGAACTTGCCGGGCAAAGGGCAATGATTAGCTTGGGTCGGCTAGTTTTTGGGTCGGAGGATGATGGCCTTGTCATGGGTGCCGTCGACCTCGACGCTTTGGGTCTCGATATCCGGATCGTCCTTCAGCGTGTTGTGGATGATCCGGCGGGCGTATGAGTTCATGGGCTCCAACTCGACGAGGTCGCCCCAGCGGCGGACTTGCTCGGCGGCTTTTTTCGCTTTGTCGACTAGTTTGTCATCTTCGCTGAATCGGTATCCGTCCACATCGAGTTGTACTTTCTCGGCGTTTTCATTGTGCTGAAACAGCATGCGATTGAGGATGTATTGCAGGTCGAGCAACGTCTGGCCCTTGCGGCCAATGAGTCGCTCGGAATCATCAGTCGTCTGGAGATCCAGCACCTTGCCGTTTTCCGTCACTTTTTCCTCGATGGCCACTTGGTAGCCGAGGTTGCTCAGCAGGGACTCGAGTAAGGTCTTGGGGTCTTGTATGGTTGTACTCATTGTATGGTTGGGAATTATTTCTTGCGCTTTCGCTTGCTTTTTAACGGCTTGGCCAAGGCCGAGTTTTCGCTTTTCAACGGAGCTTCCACGACGATGTTTTTCGTGAGCTTAGTTTGCAGGATGCTGAGCATGTTTTGCACCGTCCAGTAAAGCGTCAAGCCGGCGGAGAAGTTGTACAGTATCACGATGAACATGAGCGGCATGTACTTCATGATTTTTTGTTGCGTCGCGTCAGCGGTGGGTGACATCGGGGTCATGCGTGCCTGCAATATCATGGTCACGCCCATGATCATCGGCAGCGGGTTGATCGGGAAGTCTCCAATGAAAGGAATTGATTCCGGTAGGTTCGCGATGGTGTCAGATTGGGACAGGTCGCAGGCCCATAGGAATTGGGCCCCACGTAACTCGACGGCACTCCGCAGCATGGTGAAGAACCCGAAGAACACCGGGATCTGGATCAATATCGGTAGACAGCCGCCCATCGGATTGATCTTATGCTCGCGCATGAACTCCATGACCCGTTTGTTCATTTTCTGCGGATCGTCCTTAAATTTTTCCCGGATTTCAGCCATCTGCGGCTGATAGGCGGCCATGCGTTTCATCGAAACAGTGCTCGCCCGGGTAAGAGGCCAGAACAGAATTTTGATGATGATGGTGATCGCTATGATGCAAAGAGCGTAGCCAAGCCCGAAGCCGTGAAGGCCGGACATGGCCCACAACAAAACCTTGGCGAAAAAACCGAAGAACCCGTCAAAGCCCATCACGGTTTCGAGTGAGTTTTTGTAGGTCTGGCCGTGGGCTTTGAGGACTTGGTATTCCTTGGGGCCGGCGTAGGTGGTGAATTGCTGAACAATGCTCTCGCCGGGTTGCAGCACTTTGGCGTCAAACTGAAGGCTGGCCAGAATGCCGGTGTGATGGACGTATTGCTCGTCCTGGTTCTGCGGGTCATTCAGCAGCCGATGGGTGGTCTTGGTTGAGAAAACCCGCGCTCCGGCAAACCCTTCCTCCGGCATGGTGGTCATCGCGAAAAACTGGTTGTGTACCCCGACCCAGTTGACCTGTTGCCCTGCGGAAAGGAACTGAGGGCGCGGAGTTCCCGGAAAGCAGCCAAGCGTTCTGTTGGCGAACCAGCCCTCATCGATGTCTTCCATGTCCGCGCCGTTATGCCATTGCGCGCCCCAGACCGCATAGCCCTCTTCGGACTTAAGCGGCATGGCGGTGCCAAGCATCAATTTCCGCTCCGGCAGCGCGACCGGCTCCGTCTGCGGGTTGGTCAGCTTGATTGTGGTGTACAGCAGATAATTCGTCCCAGACCTGAATTCCTTGGTGATACGAATCCCGGCTTGGTTTGTGGACACCATCGTGACGAAGTCGCGATTAGCGACGAGTGAGAATTCTCCGTCATCAACACCTTCTAGCGCGAACAGCGGCAACTCCACACCGTTATTCAACAGGATCACATCATGGTTTTCCGAGACGTTGTCGTTGCACGGCTTGGTTTTGTGCTTGTTGAGGGCCACCGTCTTGACTCCCCCGGCGGAGGTGAACGTGTAAACGGAATCTTCCGTTTCAATCCTCTTCAGCTTCTCCGACTCCAGCACGACCGGCGGGCGGATGGCGATCGCATCCGACACCGGCACAGACTGCGCTTGGGCAAGCGGGGCCGGGGCGTTCGTCTGTCCGGCGACCTGGGCCGGGACGGCGTTCGTGGGTTGAATGGGCTGTGGCGGGGTGGGGGAAATTTTCTCTAGCAGTGGGGCCCAGGTGAACAGGAGAATCACGCAGATGGTGACAACGATGACTGAGGTTCGATCCATGAAAATTGATTAACGAGCTAGCTTGGACGGGACGGGGTCGTGCCCGCAGGTGCCCCAGGGATGACAACGCAACAGCCTCCGGAGGCCAAGCCAAGTGCCGCCAGTGGCACCGTGCATGCGCACCGCGTCGAGTGTGAATTCGGAGCAGGTCGGCGTGAACCGGCACGAACCGCCCGGCCCGAAAAGGAGATTCTTAATCGGAGAAAGAACCAGCCGGTAAAACCGAAGCAGCAACACCAAAAAATGTTGTGCGGGATTCATTTTAATGGGCAGCGGCGTAAACGGGTGCCGCATCAACCGGCAATAACGCCGCCTTTTTAAGGAGCGTGAGAAAATGAAGTTCCACCGAGTGAAACCCTCTGCCGACGATTGAGCGGCGGGCGACCAGTACCAAGTCCACCGGTTGGAGAAGTTCGTGTTGGTGCAGGCGGAAACATTCCCTGATGAGACGACGGGCACGATTGCGAATGTGCGCCTTGCCGATCCGCCGACTGGTGATTACGCCAAGCCTCGAGGGGGCGTCGGGCGTGAGGCTTTGCCAGTTGGCCAGCATGCAGCCCTTGGCCAAGCGAGAGCCGCGTTCCCGGTTCTCCCTGAAATCAGCGCTAGCTTGGATTCGGCTGAACTTGGGAAATCGCGCGAGTTGCCCGGAGTCCGTCATGCGTGCCGGAAAGGGTGTCAGGCGGGGGTGAGTCTTGCGCGGCCACGTGCGCGGCGACCGGCCAAAATCTTGCGACCTGCCTTGGTTGCCATGCGTGCGCGGAATCCGTGCCTGCGCTTGCGTTTAATATTCGACGGTTGGAATGTCTGCTTCATTTGAATCTAAAAAATACGGCCCTTGCAACGGGAACGAAGTTGTTTAAGTAATTAAGTAAAAGTGCAACTTAAAGTGCTCCCCTTTCTTTTCCTTCTTTTGCTCAAAAAAGGGCGAGGAACTTAACAATTACCCACCGACTGTCAAGCGCCGGCAAGATGTTGTGTGGAGAAAATTGCGTAACTGTCGTGATAAACGACGGTTTATGCTGGCAAAAAGCTGTTTTCCACTTACTATCTTGCCCCAAATTTGAGCTTTTTGCTAATTAAATGTTGATGCTCCGAGCCAAGCCTCCCGAGTCGTGGCTGCCCAAGGTCATGGCAAACCTCGACGCCGTGTTGGTGGATCACGCCCATTTGGAGCGCAAAGCCGCCAATTCAGCCTTGTCGCTCGAGCGTTATCAGGAGCTTTTCGGCCTGGTCTCCGACCTCAACGCCATCGCCATCGAGGAGCTCGAGCATTTCCAACTCGTGCTCGATATCCTCGCCGAGCGGGGCGTGCCGTTCAGCGCGCCCATCTCCAGCCCGTGGATTTCCGGCCTAATGGGCAGCATCCGCAAGGGCCGCCGCGAGCAAGTGATCGATCATCTGCTCTGCGCCGCGCTGATCGAGGGGCGAAGCTGCGTGAAATTCCAGTTGCTCGCCGACGCGCTTGGCCAAGTCGATGCGCCGTTGGCCAAGTTTTACGCCGATTTGGTTGAGTCTGAGGGCAACCACTACGCCGCGTACCTGCTCATGGCCAAGGAGATTGACGAGCCGGAAGCCAACAGCCGCCTCGACTACTACCTCGACCTCGACGCCGAACTCGTCCAGCAGCCAAGCGAACTCCCCATCTTCCACTAATCGCCGCTTGACCAAGCAGGGCTCACTTGGAGGGAGGAGTTTTCAACTCGTCTCAATTTAAATTTGTAATTGAGTAAGGAAATGCTTTCACCTCCCATGATTTTCGGCTTGCATCTACCTTGGATTGGCTGATGTTTCCCAAAACTCATGGCTGTTGATTTAACGGCATATTTTAGGAGGATTGCATGCTTGGCTGTGGTGGTTGGAGCTGCCTTGCTGGGAGGAGCGACGGCACTGGCCGAGTTGACCGTCTCGGCTCCCGGTTGGGACGGTGCGAAAGTCGGCCGCGTCACCCTTCACGGAGCCGATGCCCGTCTGCAATTGCTCGTCACGGAGACCGATGGCGACGGGCGCTTCACGGATCAAACTCGCGACGCCCATTTCACGGCCAAGCCAAGCGGCCTCGTGCGGATCACCGACGGGTTGGCGGAGCCGTTGGCCAACGGCAAAGGCGTTATTACCGCGACCACCCAAGCCGGCGGGACGGCCACGATTCCATTTGAGGTCAAGGCGGTCACTGCTGAAAAGCCGGTAAACTTCGCCAACTCGGTCGTGCCACTGTTCACCAAGCACGGCTGCAACGGTGGCGGCTGCCACGGGAAATCCAGCGGCCAGAACGGCTTCAGATTGTCGCTGCTTGGTTTTGAGCCGCAGGAGGATTACGAGTATCTGCTTCGCGAAGCCCGTGGGCGGCGCATCTTTCCGGCTGCACCCGGGCGCAGCTTGTTGTTGCTCAAGGCATCGGGGCAGTTGCCGCACGGTGGGGGTTCCCGCATCGATGCCGATTCGTTTGATTACAGGATGCTCGTTAAGTGGATTCAACAGGGGATGCCCTACGGCAAGCCGAGCGACCCCAAGCTTGAGTCGATCACGGTGCATCCGGCTGAGCGCAGCATGATAGCAAGCGCCCGCCAGCAACTCGTCGTCCTCGCCAAGATGTCGGATGGCTCGGTTGAGGACATCACGCACTCCGCCGTGTACGAGGTGAACGACCGAGAGTATGCCGACGCGGACAACACCGGCTTGGTCACCGTTGGGAATCATCCCGGCGAGATCGCAGTGATGATTCGCTATCAGGACAAGGCGACGGTGTTCCGCGCATCGGTACCACTCGGCGCCCCGGTGGATGAGTTGCCCTCGGAGAAAAACTTTATCGACAAGTTTATTTTCGCGAAGTTAAAACTGGTGGGGATGCCACCTTCGGAACTGGCGCCAGACTCGACGTACCTTCGGCGGGTGACGCTCGACATCGCCGGCCGTCTGCCAACAGTTGAAGAGGCGAAGGCGTTCCTCGCTGACACGTCGCCCGACAAGCGAGAAAAGAGAGTCGCGCGACTGCTGCGAGGTGAGGAGTACGCCGAATATTTTGCTAATAAGTGGTCGTCGCTGCTGAGGAACAAACGCGCCAACGGAGCGCAGTTGCGAACGACAATCGCCTTTTACGACTGGATCAAGGAGAGCTTTTACACCAACAAGCCGTACGACCGGTTTGTGAGGGAGATCGTGGCGGCCTCGGGCGACATCGACCAAAGCCCGCCGTCCGCATGGTTTAAACAGGTGAGTTCCCAGCAGGCGCAAATGGAGGACACGGCGCAGTTGTTCCTCGGCACG
>JABGZB010000176.1 GCA_018674955.1 Verrucomicrobiota bacterium
AAAATTCACCGCCAGGAATACTACGCGATCATCGAGCACATGGATGCGCAGATCGGCCGCATCCTCGACGCGCTCGACGCGTCCGGCCAGGCGGAGAACACCTATATTTTTTTTACCGCCGACCACGGGCTGGCGGTCGGGCATCACGGGTTGTTCGGCAAACAGAATCTATACGAGCACAGCACGCACGTGCCGTTCATCGCTGTCGGCCCCGGCATCAAGGCCAGCCACAAAATCGACGCGCCGATTTATCTGCAGGACGTGATGGCCACATCGCTGGACATCGCCGGGGCCAAGCGCCCGGAGCAGGTGGAGTTCCAAAGCCTCATGCCGCTGTTGCGCGGCGAGACCGCCGAGTCGGGCGTCAAGGCGGTTTACGGGGCGTACTTAGGCCTGCAGCGCTCGGTCACGGTCGGCAACTGGAAGCTCATCCTTTATCCGAAAATCTCCAAGGCCCGCTTGTACAACATCAAGCGGGATCCGCTTGAGATGAAAGACCTTGCCGACAACAAGAAAACAGAAAAGGTCATAAAACGATTGTACAAGCGGCTGTTGAATCTTCAAAAGGCCAACAACGACTCGCTGGATCTCAAGGCAGCTTTCCCCAACCTGGGCTAACCCTTATTTCCCAACAACTTTTTGAGTAATCCAATTGATCGGCCGGCGATACAGCGGACAACAATTTTCGCGACACTTTTAATGCTTGGCCTTGGTCAAGCAGCAATCGCCGCCGAGCACTCCATCATCGCACCGGAAAGCAAAGGCACCTTCCGAGGGAGGCCCACCGTCGCTGCTGTGCGCGTTACCAAGGCCCCCAACATCGACGGCCATCTCATTGACGAGGCATGGAGCTATGCCAAACCGGCTGGCGAGTTCCTTCAAAAGGAACCCAAACAGAATATACCACACTCACAACGCACCGAGTTTCGTGTACTCTACAATAATGATACCCTATTTGTTGGCGTGTGGTGTTTTGATACGGAAGCTCGCAATATTATTGCCCACACCATGGAACGTGATGTCACAATGCGTTATGAAGACATGGTAAATATCACGCTGGATACCTTTCAAGACCGCAGGAATGGCTACATATTTACGGTTAACCCTAATGGAGCTAGGAGTGATGCAACTGTCAGTAACAATACCTCGCGCAACCGTGAATGGGATGGTGCGTGGAGGGCGAAAAGTAAAAAACATGCCTGGGGTTGGAGTATTGAGGTAGCCATCCCTTTTAAGTCGTTGAGCTTTGACGAAAAAAACGATAGCTGGGGATTCAACATATACCGAAATATTGGCCGTTTTGGCGAGCGAGGTCAGTGGGCCAACTCACGACCATCCAGTCGCAGCTATCATGTCTCCGGCTGCGGCGACTTGACTGGACTACACGGTCTAAGACAGGGGATCGGGCTAGATATCACGCCCTATGCAACGGGTAAATACAGGAAAGACTATGACTCCAGGGATTCTGATCTTCTTGGTGACTTCGGTTTCGACGTCCGCTATCGACTCACTCCCAGCCTAACCGCCCTAGCCAGCATAAACACTGATTTTGCCGAAACAGAAATAGACACGCGCCAGGTCAACTTCACACGTTTCCCGCTGTTCTTTCGTGAGAAACGGCAGTTTTTCCTCGAGGACTCTGGCATCTTCGGTTTCGGGGGCGGAGAATCATCTCGCCGCCGTTCACGGGATTCCTCGGACACACTGTTGATGCCGTTTTTCAGTCGGCGAATCGGCCTAAGCAGCAAAGGGCAGATTACCCCCATTCAGTTTGCCGGAAAAGTGACGGGACGGATAAAGGACTACAATATCGGCCTGCTCAACGCAGTGGTGGAGGGAAACGACCACCCTCGCAATGCTTTCGTCGGCCGCGTCAGTCGCAATGTATTTGAGCAATCGTCGTTCGGATTCCTGACAACGGTGGGTGATCCCAACTCGGATGAAATGAACTCGGTGACGGGTATCGACTTTCAGTACCGTAACACCGACTTCATGGGGGGGCACACCTTCGAGGCAAATCTTTATGCGCTAGGTTCCTATTCAGAGGATTTGGGTGGTTTGGAACCGACCTGGGTAACCAACGCAAAGTTATATGACCGGAATATCGAACTGTCAGCCAGCGTGATGGAGATCGGCAACGACTTCAACCCAGCCATGGGCTTTGTACGTCGACGAGGAACACGGCGTTACATGCTCGCAGCGGATTTCATACCCTACTTCGAGGAAATCAGTTGGTTGCGAAACACCCACCACGGTTACGAGGCGGAGCTTTACACCGATCTCGGGAATGATGTCGTGAACACCAAGCAGACCTTCAACCTCGCATCCCTTTCCTTTGAAAGCCAGGAAATGCTCTCCTTGTCAGTCTCCCATCATACTGATCGACCCAACAAGGACTTTGATATTTCGGATGGAACTGTAATCCCGGCAGGCAATTATGATTGGTGGGATGCGAGGCTTTCTTTGAACACCGGTTTGTATCGAAAGTTTGCCACAGCTAATTCTTACACCGTAGGCAGTTTTTACGACAGCCAGCGGCAACAACTTTCCTCTACACTCGTTTATCGTCCTACGAACCGGATTTCACTTAGGCTGGATTACTCTCTTAACCTTATTGATTGGGAGCAATTCAAGGATTCAACTATTAATTTGATCTCCGGGAGTATTCAGTACAGTTTCACCTCGGACCTGACACTTTTTAACCTGATTCAGTATGACGACATATCCAATTCAATCGGGGTCAACAGCCGACTTCAGTGGGAGTACAAACCGGGAGCGAAAATGTTCTTCGTGCTCAACCAAGGGTACGTCGACGAGATGACCGGTTTCGTGATTAAGGACCTTGAAGTGGTGGCCAAGATCGGCGGAATGTTCCGCTTTTAAGCATTAAGTGGAATAATAGATGAGGCATATCTCCTTAAAGCAAACGTCATTTCTAACTGCCCAGACCAGTTGGTTTCGTCGAGCATTGGCCTTGGCTTTTGGTGTGGTCCTTGGTCAGGCGTTGGCGGCTGACATTCCCAAGCCATCAGCGATCGCGCCCGAAAGCCAGGGCACATTTCGAGGTCGGCCCACCGTAAAGGCAGTGCGCGTCGACCAGGCTCCAGACATCGACGGCCATCTCATTGATGAACCATGGCTCTTGGCCAAGCCGGCCGGTGAGTTTCTTCAAAAGGAACCCAACGAGAATGCGCCACACTCTCAACGAACGGAATTCCGGGTGCTCTTCGATGACGATGGATTGTACATTGGCGTGTGGTGCTTCGACACAGAGGCTGATCGCCTTGTTGCACTCAATATGGAAAGGGATGGTCATATGCGTTTTGAGGACGTGGTGATGATTACCTTGGACACCTTTCTGGATCGCAGGAACGGCTATCAATTTTCGGTCAACACAAACGGAGCGCGCGGCGATGCCACGATCAGTAATAATACCTCCGTAAGTCCCGAGTGGGACGGAGCATGGATGGCAAAAAGCAGGCGACATGTCTGGGGGTGGAGCACCGAAATCGCCATTCCGTTCAAGACCATCAGTTTTGATGAAACAATCAGCACATGGGGATTCAACATCTACCGCAACATCGGACGTTCTAATGAAAGCGCTTTGTGGGCCAACTCGCGCGCTTCCATCCGAGGTCATCATGTGTCCGAATGCGGTGACATAACCGGATTGCAAGGGCTCAGGCAGGGGCTTGGTCTGGACATTATGCCATATGCGACGGGTAAATACCGTAGGGACTACGACGCAAAGGACTCGGATTTGCTTGGAGACTTTGGTTTCGACGTCCGCTACCGGCTCACTCCCAGCCTGACCGCCCTTGCGAGCGTGAACACCGACTTCGCCGAGACAGAGACCGACATGCGCCAAATCAACTTCACGCGTTTCCCGCTATTTTTCCGCGAGAAACGACAGTTTTTTCTGGAGGACTCCGGCATCTTCGGCTTTGGCGGAGTAGGGTCATCCCGACGGAGTTCCCGCGACTCGTCAGACACGCTGCTCATGCCATTTTTCAGTCGTCGAATCGGCCTGGGTAGTAACGGGGAGATTATGCCAATCCAGTTTGCCGGCAAAATAACTGGCCGTCTTAAAGATTATAACATAGGCCTGCTCGATGCCGTGCTCGACGGGGAGGACGGCCCGCGCAACGCCTTCGTCGGCCGGGTCAGCCGCAACGTGTTTGAGCAGTCGTCGTTCGGTTTCCTGACCACCGTAGGTGATCCAAACTCAGATGAATTGAACACGGTGACGGGTGTCGACTTTCAGTATCGAAACAGCAATTTCTTGGATGGACGCACCTTTGAGGCCAACCTATTTGCGCTTGGTTCCTATTCGGAGGACTTGGGTGGACTGGAGCCGGCCTGGGGCGCCAGTACAAAACTGTACGACCGCAACATCGATCTCTCCGCCAGCGCAATCGAGATCGGCAATCATTTTAATCCGGCCATGGGGTTTGTTCGACGTCGGGGCACTCGTCGGTACATGGTCGAGGCGGATTTCACAACCTACCACGACAACATTAGTTGGTTGCGGAACTCACGCCATGGCTACGAGGCGGAACTCTACACCGGCCTTGGAAACGACGTTGTGAATACCAAACAGTCGTTCGATCTAGTTTCACTCTATCTCGAGAGCCAAGACTACATATCGCTAAAGGTATCGCATTTGACGGATCGGCCCGATGAGGATTTTGAAATCTCAGACGGTTCGATCATCCCTGCCGGGGATTACGAATGGTGGGATGTTCGGTTGTTAGCCTATTTGGGCATGAACCGATTACTATTCCTTAGGCCAATGTACAGGGTCGGGGGCTTTTACGATGGCACGAGACAACAGATCGAGCTTGAAACACGCTATATCCCCTGGCCAAAGCTCCGCCTGAGCTTGGCTTACTCACTAAACCTGATCGACTGGGACCAGTTTGAGAACTCGAGCATCCATGTCATGTCGGGGATGGTCCAGTACAGCTTCACGCCGGATCTGGTCCTGTCGAGCCTCCTGCAGTACGATGACATCTCGAATTCCATGGGTGTGAACAGTCGACTTCAGTGGGAGTACAAGCCGGGCGCCAAAATGTTCTTTGTGGTCAACCAGGGCTACGTTGACGAGATGACCGGCTTCGTGATCAAGGACCTAGAGTTGGTGGCCAAGATCGGGGCTCTGTTCCGTTTTTAGCGGGTTTGCGCTCGAACCACGCGCCACCACCACCCACAATGCGGCGTGCACTTGGCCCGACTCAAACTGCGTGACTTCCGGAATATCCGACGGCTCGACGTCGAGTTCGAGCCGGGGTTTCACGTGTTGCTCGGCCGCAACGCGCAGGGCAAAACCAACCTGCTCGAGGCCGTCTACCTGCTGGCCACGCTGCGCTCGTTCCGTGGCGTCGGGAACGCGCAGATCATCCGGCACGAGCGGAAGGCATTTTTCGCCGGCGGACTCGCGATTGGCCAAGCGAAGAACGACATCCGCTATTACTGGTCGGCGGTCCAACGCAAACTCACCGTCAACGAAAAGCCAATCCGGCGTGTCGCCGATTATTTGGGCGCGCTGCGCACTGTTGTCTTTTGCGCGGAAGACGCGTTGCTGGTCAATGGGCCTGCCAAGTCGCGCCGCCGATTTCTCGACCTGCTGCTCACGCAGACCCGGCCCGGTTACCTCGACCTGCTACACCGCTACACCGAGGCGCTGCGCTCGCGCAACGCGCTGCTCAAGCGCGACTCGCCCGATAATGTGCTGCTTGACAGCTTCACCCGCGAGCTCGTCGGCAATGGCGAGAAACTCATCGTCGCCCGGCGCGAGGTCGTCAAAAAACTCTCGCCGCTCATCCGCTTGGGCTACCGCAAAATCGCCGCCAAGCCGGAGGACGCCCGCATCGACTACGCGCCAAGCGTGCGAGAGGATTTCGCGGTGGACTTGGCCAAGTCGAGAATTCGCGAGCAGCGATACCGCTCGACACTCGTAGGGCCGCACCGGGACGAACTCAAGCTGAGCCTCGATGGTCAAGCCGCGGCGCAGTACGCCAGCGAGGGGCAAAAACGCACCTTCGCCATCGCGCTGAAAATGGCGCAGGCCGACTACCTCGCCGGCATCCACGGCTCGCCGCCGATCCTGCTGATCGACGATGTGATGGGCGAACTCGACGCCGGGCGTCGGGCCGGCTTGGTGCCGTTGATCAGCCGCGTTGGTCAAGCGCTTGGCCAAGTTTTCATGACGTGTACAGAGGAAAACTGGCCCGGCGAACTCTCCGACAATCTCCACCGCTGGCAGGTCGATGAGGGGACAGTGAGCAGAGAGGGATGACCCCTTTTCAGGGCTTGGCGAAGAGACGGCCGAAGAGTTTGTTGAGCAGCACCTTCCACGTAACCTTGGTGGCGATGCGGTCAAAAAGTGGGCGCAGGTCGCTGAGTTTTTCCACGTCCTGCACGGTGTAGCCCTCGATGTTGATATTAACGTCGCGGGATTTCCCAGCGTCGGCGAGGTTGGTGAATTTCAGCCGCTCCCACGTAAAGTTCAGGTTGCCGATGGTGAAGTAAAGCGGCGACTCGCCGAGAGCGAGCTGGGCCGACGACTTCGCCACTGCGTCCGGCACGGAGATGAGGTTGCGCTTGCCCCCTTTGGTCTCAACAAGGTTGAATTCGATGATGCCTATGCGCACCTGCCGGAAGTGCGGCTTGAGCTTGCGGCGCACGTTCATCAATTCCGAGAAGTCGCAGTCGATGAACAGGTCGTCGATCTTGAGCATCGGCGAGCCGCCGTACTCGGGCAGATTGTAGATAGTGATGTCGGAGGCGGAGACGGTGGAATTGAGCGGAAAACCGATCTCGAGTTGGCCGATTTTTGCGTCCATCCCCTGCTCGCGAAACTCGCTTACAATCCACCACTTGGCCAAGGTATCCTTCGTGAGGAACAGCCCGATTGCCAAAACAATTAGCAAGATGAGCAGGCGATACGCCCAGCGGAACAAAAACCGCATCACGCCGATTTACCAAAAACCGACCCGTGTGACAACGCGAAACACAGCTCAATCCGGACTGGACTCAACGAACTCGAGCACCTCGCGGTGGTGCATTTTGCCAGTGCCGAGCTTGGGCAACTCGTCCATCACCCGCAGGTCGCGCGGCACGCAGAGGTTGGTCATCCCCGCTGCAGTGACGGCTTCGCGCACCTCGGCCAATGTCAATCCCAGCTCGTTGGTCACGGCGACGAGTCTCTCCCCTTTCTCCGTGTCCGGCAAAGTCACCACTGCCACCTCGCACTCCTCTCCGTGTTGCGGAAACGCCCCTGCCAGCGCGTCCTCCACCGCCGTGAGGCTTACCATCTCGCCGCTCACCTTGGCAAAGCGCTTGGCCCGGCCGCGTACCCAAAAGTAGCCCTCGGTATCAACGTGGATGATGTCGCCTGTGTCGTACCAGCCGCCGAGCACTTGAAAGGCCTCGTTGGCGTCGGTGTTGAGGTAGCCCTTCATGATGTTCGGGCCGCGGACGAATAGACGGCCAGCATCCGCCACGCCGTCGATCGGCTCGAGCCTCCACTCGATGCCCGGTAACAACCGTCCCACAGAGCCGAACCGGTTGTCGGCCTTGGTGTTGGCGCATATCGCCGGAGCACACTCAGTCACCCCGTACGCCTCGTTAATGCGGATGCCGAACTTGCGCGCCCATGTGTCAGATGTTGCCTGCTGCACCTTCTCCGCGCCAGCGAGTAGATAGCGCACGTTGCGGAAGTCATACGGATGCGCCTTCCGCGCGTAGCCGTTTAGGAATGTGTTGGTGCTGAGAAACATCGTCGCGTTGGAATTATACACGGCGGTGGGGATCTGCCGGTACTGCAACGGCGACGGAAACACGGTGGTGCGAATCCCCCGGCACAACGGCAGCAGCGTACCCACCACCAGTCCGAAACTGTGAAACATTGGCAGGCAGTTGAAGAGGCTGTCGGTGTCCATCACATCCACAGCCGAGAACAACTGCCGCAAGTTAGCGAGGATGTTGCGGTGCGTCAGCTCGACCCCCTTGGGCACACCCTCCGAGCCGCTAGTGAACAGGATGACAGCAGTCTGGCCGGTCGGGATGCCGAACTGCGACCGGCCAAGCCCGAACCGGTGCTTGAGCAACACGCCCAGCTTGGCCAAGCCGGAGATGCGTTTCCGAATATCCTCGAGGTAAATAAACTCGATACCGGCCGCCTCCATCGGTGCCACGTCCAGCTTGGCCTTGGCCAGAAACACTCGGGAAGTGATGACCTGTTTCAGCCCGGCCAACTCCGAGCAGGTGAGCATCAGCGGCACGCCGCTGGAGTAGTTGAGTACAGCCGGGATTTTTCCGATGCGCCACAGGGCAAGCAGCGAGATCGCCGTGCCATTCACGTTGGGCAACAGCATGCCGACCCTCACCTGTTTGTCATCGAGCAACCGTCGGAACTGTCCGCCCAACACCTCCGCGCCGACCATCACCATCCGATGATTGAGGACCTGGCCGGTGACGTCCTCCAGCACCACCGTGCCGGGCCGCTCCCGTGCCTTCGAGGCGATCTCGGTCAGTACGTCGCCATGACCATGGTCCATCTCCACTTGAAACTGATGCTCGATCATCCGCTCGCGAAGCCACTGCGTCAGCCGCTCACGCACGTCACTCATGCCGCTGAATTGCCCAATCGGCGGCTGCAACACATCACCGAAGTGAACGCTCAACCGGGGGAACCACTGCTTCCAGCCCGGCTGCCGCGACCACGGTAGGCGATACGCGTTACGCAAGTGGCAGGTGATCACCTTGGCCTCGGTTTTGTGCAGTAGGAAACCGGTGCCTTCGAAGAGCTTCATCAGGCAGCCGGTCTCCGAGATACGGCCCTCAGCAAACAAAACCAGCCGGCCGCCGCCCTGCAGGAAATTGGCCATCTCCTTCACGGCGAACGGCGAGGCGTGATCCACCGGGAAGGTGTAGCGGTTGACCATCATGAACCGAAACATCCAGTGGCTGTCCGCCCTCGAGGCCGAGGTGACGAAGCGCCAGTCCTCCCCCACGCACAGGCCGACCAGCCACCAGTCGAACCACGACACGTGGTTGGGGATCAGCAGCACCGGCCCCGGCGTGTCCAGCACGTCGCCGCCGTGAATACGAAGGCGAAACAGGACACGGGCCAGCAGTCGGCTGATGAAGCGGATAAAAGACATCGGCTCGGGGTCGAAAAAACTCCGCCGGTTGTAGCGGGATCAGCGCCAAACAAAAGCCAAAACCTCAGCCACAGCCTCTCACCCCAGCACCGAGAGCATCCGCTCGCGATCCAGCGGCTGGATCTCGTTCACGATCCAGTCGCGCATCGACTGGCCAAGCGCGGTATCCTGCGGATGCGAAACAAACGCCAGCTCGACACCAAGCGCCCTGGTCAGGCGCCGCGCCATCACCGGCCACACCACTCCTATATCTCCCGTGACAGCCAAGCTCCCCTCCAGCCGCGCGAAGCCGGACATCTCCATCCGGAACGGCACCTCGAACTGCTTGGTCTTGGGTCGGCCAAGGTTAATTGCCTCCTGCACCCCCTTGTCATCCCGCTCGGCCTGCCAGACTTTTTCCAGCGCCGGGTCGAGGTCAATCCGGACGATCGTCCTGCCCTCGAGCGACCACGTTGGCTGTCCCTCCCACGCAGCCCACATCCCGTGGCCGGTGTGCGTCTCGAACGGCCCGTCGTGAATCTCCTGCGTCAGCGCCACCGCCGACTCGATGATCACGTCGGCCTCACCGAGCATCCCAGCCAAACGCGTTGAGCGTTCGCTGACTGAAAGACTGTCGCCGATGGCAAAGCCGACCGCGCCGCCGCCAACGAGTTGCGGAATCGTCACCAACACCGGCACCCGCGCGCGCGCGCCCGCTCCGAGCATCGTCCGCTCGTCCGCACCCAAACCAGCAACCTTCTCAAAACTCTCGCCGCGTTCCTTGGACAAGCGAAGCACCACCTGGGCCAAGCGCTCGATGTGCAACCCCATCGGGTAGCCGAGGTTTCCCGCAGCCTTGATGACCGACCTACCCTGCGCTTGCCCAAGCCGCTCGATGAGTCCCTCATCCAGCGCCAATTCCTCCCCGAGCTTCGCCAACGCCGGCCCGGTCATCTCCGTCAACTCGAACACGCCGCCGTGCGGCAACAGCGACTCGGCCACGCCAACCTCTCGCCCGTCTACGCGCTTGACGCGATCCAACACGCCGGCCATTTCGTGCGCGACAACGGCCGAGCTGGTGGTGACGCCGTCCACGATCCCAGCGCGCATCAACTCGGCTACCAGCGTGGTCACGCCCTCGTGAATATTAGGGCCGCTGCCAGTGACGACAGCGACTTTTCCACCGCGCTGTTTCGCTTCGACAATTCGGGCGACGGCGGACTCAATTCGCTGCAGGACAACCGGCGGAAGTTTTTTCTCGAGATGCTCAACGGCATCCCAATCGGGAGGCAATGGTGGCACGACTTTTTTCATTTCACTTGGGCTTGCGGGCGGTCCTGGCCTTGGCCGGATACTCCCGCGCCTCGTCGGGCGGCAGGTGGTAGAAAAATCCATCATCCGCGCCGAGCAACAAATCCGGCTTGCCGTCGCCGTCCCAATCGGCGACAGCGATCTTTCGCCGGCCGCTTTTGCCAGCGGTGCCGGAAGCACAGGTGCAGTGTTCGGATCCATTTCATGACAAAAAAACCGGTGGGCGAACCCACCGGCTGATAAATCAGTGCCGCTTGGCCAAGCGCGTGGCCTAGGCGAAGAGCTTGGTGACAGCCCTGGCCTTCACCAATTCGCGCGGCTGGTTGAGGTGATTGTACACGATCGTCTCGGGATCGATCCCGAAGGCGTGATAAATCGTGGCCAGTAATTCGCCTGGGTGCACCGGATCCTCGACTGGCGCCGAGGCGGTTCGGTCTGACTTGCCGTGTACATACCCACGCTTGATGCCGCCACCGGCGATGCAAGCAGTGTAGCAGTACGGCCAGTGGTCACGTCCGTCGGCATCATTTCCATTACCGGAAGTGCTGACACCCTTTAGAGGGCTCCGACCAAACTCGCCCACAGCGATGACCATGGTCTCGTCGAGCATCCCGCGTTGATCAAGGTCTGATATCAGGCCAGACAACCCGCCATCAAGCATCGGTGCGGATTGATCCTTCATGCGCTTGGGCAGACCGCTGTGAACATCCCACGAGTGATTGTCAGAATTGGCCACCTTGGGCCAAACGACCTCGACCACGCGCGTGCCCGCCTCCACAAGGCGGCGGGCCAGCAGGCAGCTTTGGCCGAAGGTGTTCCGGCCGTACAAGTTGCGGGTGGCCTCTGATTCCTGCGCCAGGTCGAAGGCATTTCGCGCGCGGCCGGAGGCGACGAGGTTCAGCGCGCGATCGTAATAGTCGTCCAGCTTGAGATTGGCCACGGCCTTGTCGATGTCCGGCGAGGCGTCGTTGATGGCGTCACGCAGGCGGGCGCGGCGGCGGAGCCGCAACTCGAACACGTCGGGACGCATCTTCAAGTCGTCCGTCTTGATGTTGTCCATCTTGTTCATGTCCATGTCGCCCCCGTTCGGATACAGGTAGTAGGGGTCAAACGACTTGCCGAGGAATCCCGCGGTGCCGCCCTTGCCGACCACGTTGCTTTCCTGCAGCGGGCGCGGCAGCATGACAAAAGGCAGCATCGGCTCGGTTGGCGGTTTGAGACGGATGATCTGCGAGCCGAAGTTCGGGAAGTCCTTCGGGCTGGGTGGCTCAAGCTGGCCGGACGGACTGACCTTGTCGGTCGTGTAGCCGGTCATCATCTGGTAGATGGCCGCCGTGTGGTTGAAAAGGCCGTTGGGCGTATATCCCATCGAGCGGATCATGGTCATCTTGTCGTTGACCTTGGCCAGTTTGGGAATGAGCTCGGTGAAGTTGATGCCGGGAATCTTGGTTGGGATCGGCTTGAAAATAGAACGCACATTTTCCGGTGCATCCGGTTTTGGATCCCACAAATCAAGATGACTCGGGCCGCCCTGCAAATAGCAGAGGATGACGTGCTTGGCCTTGCCCCAGCCGGGGCCACCCACGTGTCCGGCCTGAGCGGCCCGGGCCTGCAGCTTGAACATGTTGGCCAGGCCGAGGCCCAGCATGCTGGAGCCGCCAATGCGCAGCAGGTCGCGACGGGTCACTTTCAAGTGCGGATCGCACAAGTCCTTTCCAAGTTCTCCAGGTATCGTAATCATGTTTTTTCCTTATGTTTTAACTCAAAAAAATCTCCGTTTTGTGAAAGCTACCACTTTTTGGACGCGCGTCAACGGTTGAAAAGGAAAGCTGGGCTGTTAATCAGCGCCCAAGCAATGTCCTGCGCGGCGGTCAAGCGGATGCTTTCCTGATGTTTCCCGCTCAAATCCCTAGCACGGCGCAACTCCGCCAGTGTCGGGTCGATCGTCAACGGTTTCTCGGCCTTGGCCAGCCCATCCTTGAATCCCTTGAGCTTCGGATCCACGGGCCGCGGCTTCTTTGCCTCGGCCAGTTCCTTGTTCTTGGCCGCAAGATCCTTGTCCACCGACTTGAAATAGTCGGTGATCCGCTTGAGTTGCTCGTCACTCCGCTTGTCCCCGGCGAGCGCTAGGATCACACCAATGTCCGATGGATAGCCGATCTCCACTTTTTCGTCTGTGGTAACGAGTAGCCGGAACTTGCCGATCGAGTGCTTCTTGCTGTTGTAATTCTGGTTGAGCGTGAAGATCAGCCGCGAGCCGCCCTCGACACCGAACTTCTCCTTCGGAATAAAGATCGCAGTGCGATCGGTCCCCTCTTTTGGATGTGTTGCCCAACCACTGTTGTCTACCTTGCCATCGACGGCTTTTTTGACGTCAAAGTCTTTTTGGCTGAAATCCGCCTTGGCTTCCTTGAATTCTACCTTGGTGGACTTGCGCCCCTGCCCCTTGCCGGTGGAGATGGCCTTGAGGTCGAGTTCAGTGAGGACGAAGTTGCCGTCGTCATTGCGACCCGGTCCCTTCTTCGGCAGCTTCTCGTCGGCAAGCAACTCCAGCCGCAAGCCTGTGATACCGCTCAACCCCGTATCGGCATTTACCGTGTAGACGGTCCGCTCAAGCTTACCGCTGGCGAACACCACATTGCCGTCGCGTTTCTCCAGCTTGGAGCCGTTGGTCGCCTTGAGTTCGCCCGGCTCGAGCGCCGTCCACTGAGTGGTCTCGGCCGCCGCCTTCTCCCACTTGGCCAAGCGCAACGCCAAGCCGTCATCAAACTCCTTGAGCGCTGCCTCGGCCTTGGCGATGCGCTCGGTTTGTTTGCAGTCCGCCTCGGCCTCGCGTGGTGCGATCTCCGCTTCGTAGGCCCCGAGCTGTGTCTTCGCCAAGGCGATAGCGTCCTCTCGCGCCTTGGCTCGCTTGGCCTCGCGCGGCTCGATCTCCTTTTCAAACTTGGTCAATTGATCAAGTGCCACCTTATGCTCGGCCTTGACGTCTGCGATCGTCTGCTTGGCTGCCCCGACTTCACCTGGGGTGGCGTGACGGTTGAGCACCCGCAGGAACAATCCGTCGATCATTTTCTCATTGTCAGCCTGGGAGGCAACGAGCTTGGCGATAGCGTTGTCACTGGAAATGATCGCATTGTCCACCGTTGGTCCGCTGACCAGTGACATGATCGAGCCAAGTTGCAGGTCAGTTGAACGCTCACACTCACAGGCGCTCTCGCGGGCTGGGCGACCGAGATTGCCAAGGAAGCCATCTGCTAATTTAACACCAACATCTGGCAACTGCGCGGCACGGGTGCCCTCCGACACACCAGGAAACTTGATGGGAGTGCCAGTGACGCGATAAATGGAGTCAAGCAACACCTCGGCAGGAAGACGGCGTGCCTTGGCGTGCGAGTAGTTAGTCGTGTCGTCCTCATTCCACTTGTTCGTCTTTACGCTCAACTGGTAAGTGCGAGACTTGGTGATGATTTTCACGATGTGCCTCACATCGAAACCGCTCTCGATGAATTGCGCCGTCAACCAGTCAAGTAGCTCCGGATTAGTCGGCGGGTTGCCGGCACGAATATCATCAATCGGCTCAATAATACCGGTGCCGGTCATATAGCCCCAGATGCGATTCACGTAGCTTTTGGCAAAATACTCGTTGTCAGGAGCCGTCAACCATGCGGCAAAGTTTTGCCGGCGGTTACCCTTTTCGGGAACTTTGTGAACCGTCGCAAAAGGAAAGACCGGAGCGGTCACTGCACCGGTACGATCATGCTTCGTCTCACCTTCCTTACGATCATAAATAATTTCGTATAACGGCTTGGCCCCCTCGACCGCCGTGCCCCCGATGCGCTTGTCTCCGGACTTGTCATCCTTTTTCAGGCCCACTCGAGCAAAGTAGGCGGTGGTCTCATAGTACTGATCCTGTGTCCAGCGCTCGAACGGGTGGTCGTGGCACTTATTGCAGTTGAACCGTGTGCCCAAGAAAAGGTGCGTCGTGTTTTCCATGATTTCAGTTGGCTCACGCAAAATCTTGAAGTAGGAGGCAGCCGGATTTTCCTTATTTGAACCATTTGCCGTAATCACCTTGCTAGCGAATTCGTCATAAGGCGTATTGTTGGCGACCTCGTTGCGGATCCATTTGCGGAACTGTGACGCCCCCTCGGTGCCGAGAAACTTGCGGTTGACCTGAAGCAAGTCAGCCCACTTATTGGTCCAGTGGTCGATGTAGTCAGCATTGCCCACCAGTTGATCGATTAGTTCGTCACGCTTGGCCTTGGAATCGCGCTTGTCAGCAATAAATTTGCCCGCCTCCTCTAAACTGGGTGGCAACCCGGTCAGGTCAAGGTACACCCGGCGCAGAAACTCCTCGTCCGAGGCCAGGCCGGACGAGAGTGTCTTGGTCCGCTTTAGCTTCGCGGCGACAAATTCATCAACCATATTGTTCGCCGGTATGTCCTGCCACTCGTAGCCGGAGCGGTCGCCCATCACAGTCACGATGGTCGAGGCGTACGATCCCTCGTATCGGGCCAGCATTGGCGCTTCACCACGGCGCTCGGTGCTCACCAAGCCGGTCTTGTCAGTCGTGGCGACGTCGGAGTTGCCGGTCTCGATGAACGACTCGGCAGTGACGTCGCGCTTCTCGCCGTTGGCGTAGGTGGCGATGACGCGCATCTGCTGCTGGTCGCCGATCTTTTGCACGACCGAATTTCTCGGGAATAGCTCGATGCTCGCGACTCGCACCGAGCCGGTGTCGAGTTTCGCCCCGTTGGAAATCCAAGCCTTGAGAATCTCGTAGTAATCCTCGCCCATCTTCGTCAACTGGCCACCTTCATGCGGCACAGCAGCAGAGCTCTTTAGAAGAATCAGGCTGTTGTCCGGGGCGGCAATATTCACACGACGACTGGCCAGGTCATCGGTAAAAGCACGCACGTCATAGATCGGGTCATACCCGCGCAGCGACAGCTTGAAGCCATTCTTCCCGTCCTTTGAACCATGGCAGGTGCCGGCGTTACAACCGAGTTTCGACAGTACTGGCATTACATCGCGCACATAGTCCGGAATAAAGTCGCCACTCACGCCACTCACGCGAACGCTGATCGTGCTCGTCTGGTTTTTGTGAACAATCTTGAGCTTGGCCTCACCATCCTTCACCGGTTCCACCATGCCAGTCTTGCTTACCTTGATCACATCGGAATCGACCGTAAGAGAGAAGTCACGTGAGGCGTCGTAACTCTCACCATTTGCCTTCACCGCTGTTAGCAGCATCTGAGTGTAGTCGAACTTGCCATTGAGCTGGATTTCCTGCGGTTCAACCGCCAAAGCGATGACTTCCGGCAATTTTTCTTCTGTCATCGGTACGGACAAGAAGGCGCGCTTTAAAGCGAGTGATTGGCTGTCGAACAAGCGAATTACCCCGTCAGCACCGCCAACCGCCACCGTCTCGCTGTCCGGACTGAATGCTGTCGCAAAAACCGCCGTACCCAACGAGACCTTTGCCAGTAGCTTCACCCCCTTGGTATGATACTCACCTGAAAGTTTTTTGGAGTTTCCGTCCAATGGACGTTCAAACGCTTTTTTTAACTCGTCGCTCACACTGCTGTCATAGTCAGATTGATAAAGGTGGACCGACCCGGTGCCGTTGTAACTGCTGCCGGCTATGATCTTTTTGCCTTCTGGCCCAAAATCGAGACCAAAAATACGCCCCGGCATTGGAGGGAACTTGCGTACTAGATTCGAGTTGTCGCCAATCACCCGCTTGGTCACCCGCGTCAGCCTGAAAACCTGCGGCACCCCGTCCGAACCACCCACCAGCACTTCCTCCTTTTTTGGGTGAACCGTGATGGCGTGAATACCGCCCTTGAGCGCGCCCGGCGTAATCGAGGTGATGTTGTCAACGAATCGCTGCGTCGCGACCTCAGTCAACTTCACCGCCATGTCGCGACCGACCGACACGAGGTGATCGCCCTTGTTGTTCCAAACCGTGTCGAGCACCCAATCGTCGTGGCTGTCCTTGAAGAGCACCTGCTTTCCGCTCTTCACGTCGAAAGCACGCACAGTCGAGTCCGGCAGACCGACGGACACCTTTGAGTTGTCAGGTGACCAACTCACACCGTAAACAGTATCATACCCAACCGGGATCGACATCGACAGCTTCTTGCTCACGACATTCCAAATTTGAATCTCCCCCGATCGTGCTGGCAGCCCCCCCGCCACAGCCAACTTTTTGCCATCACTGGAAAACTTCACCTTCTGTACACGCTCCGACAGCCCGATCAACCGACCGGCCAAGCCAGAACCGTCAGCATGGTGCAGCAGCACCTCGTGAAATCCAGCAACGGCAATCAATGTGCCGTCCGGCGAATAGTCGATCGACGAGATGACCGGAGGCAAACTGTAAACCGGTGGGTTGTCCTTGTCGTAGCGTTGCTTGGCACTCGCCGGTGTGTCATCGGTCGCACCCTCGGCCACCCAGCGGGTGATCATCGCGATTTGCTCCGCAGGAAGTGCCCCCCCCTTCTGCGGCATCTCCGCCTCACCGTCGATCGGCGTGATTAGCGTGACCAAATGACTCTCATCCGGTTTACCTGGGACAACCGCCTTCTCCTCGCTTTCACCGCCCTTGAGCAACTGCTCAAAAGTCGTCATCACATAGTCGCCCTTGGCCTTGGCAGGCTGATGGCAGCCGTGGCATTGGCCCTGGAAAATCGGCCGGATGTCGCTGTAAAAACTGACCTTTTTTGACTTGGCCTCCTCGGCGTTGGCGCATACCGCTGCCGCGAACAGCACCAACATGATCCCTTGTAATAATATCTTTATCATCACGATTTTTCCGCAGTTATAGAGCCCGCTTGACGCACAACAGCTCTCAATAATTCATCGGTCGCCGAAGAAGGACACACTTTCGCCCTTTTTTCAACCTCAATTACGCCAAAAACCGGCTTGGCCAAGCGCTTGGTTTGGCCTCGCCTTGGGCAAGCTTGGCCAACATGATGCCCACCAGTTTGCGAAAACGACCCCAAACAACCATGTTTCTCCGAATCACAACTCTGCTGGCCCTGAGCGTGGCCTCTCTGCTAGCCGCCGAAAATAATCTCAAGTGGACGGCGCTGCCCGATCTGCCCGGCGGACTCGGTGTGGCCGGACCGTTCGTCGGCGTGCACAATGACGCGCTGATTATCGGCGGGGGGGCTAACTTCCCCGATGGCGTGCCATGGCGACCAACCGCTGGCGGCGGTGTCTCAGCGAAGGTTTATCACGACACGATTCATGTCATCACAAGGGACGGCGACGGCTACTCGATCGCCGAGGCCAAGGCCAAACTCCCCCGCACACTGGGCTACGGCATCTCGGTCCCGACGGCCGACGGCGTGCTGTGCATCGGCGGCGAGTGGCGCGAGGGCAGCGTCACGCATCGCTCGGCCAAGGTGTTCGCGTTTGGCCGAGCGGATGGGCAAGTTGTCATCGATGAAAATTACCCGGCACTACCCAAGGACACGACGGCGTCCGCCGGAGCGTTGGTCGGCGAGACGGTTTACGTCGCCGGCGGCAACAGCGGCGATGGGGCGACGAAAAACTTTTGGGCGCTCGACTTGGCCAAGCGCGGCACGGACGACTTCAAGTGGGTCGCGTTGCCACCGTGGGACGGCCCAGCGCGGACGCACTTGCTCGCCAGCGTGCAACACGACGGGGCCACGGACTGCCTCTACATTTTCAGCGGCCGAATGAAGGACGGCGACGGTCACTGGCGCATGCTCGGCGACGCCCACAAGTTCAACCCCAAGAGCGGCGAGTGGAAAAAAATCCACGACATCCTGCCAAGTGGCGACGGACAACCGCGCTGCGTGATGGCCGGCACGGTGGCCCCGATCGGCGCAAATCAGTTGCTTGTTTTCGGCGGCGCAAACGGCAAGCGTTTCATCACGCTCACCGGCTTGGCCGAGCAAATCGCCGCCGCCGAAGCCGCAGGTAATACGGCGGCGGCAGCGACCCTCAAAGCGGAGCAACAAAAAATCCAGGACACTCACATCGGCTTCAGCCGCGACGTGTTGCTGTACAACACGGTGACCGATCGCTGGACTCGGTTTGCTGATTTCACGCAGGGCTCCCGCAGCGCCACCGCGCCCGGCGCAACGGAGCGCTTGGCCACCGGCAGCCACGTCACAACTACTGCCGTGCAATGGGGCAATTCGATCATCATTCCCACCGGCGAAAGCAGCCCCGGCATTAGGACTAAGAATATTTGGAAAATAGATCTGGCCAAACAAAACGAAAACTTTGGGACTGCAAACTGGATTGTAATGGTCTCTTACATGGGTGTCCTCATCGGGATCGGGATCTATTTTTCACGAAAAAACAATTCTGCCGAGGATTATTTTTTAGCCGGCAGACGAGTCGTTTGGTGGGCGGCTGGCCTAAGTATTTTTTCGACCATGCTGAGCGCCATCACTTATCTTTCCATACCCGCCAAAGCGTACGCCACGAATTGGACCTGGTTTATATTTAACATGACCATACCGGTAATGGCGCCGCTTATTATATACTGTTTCCTCCCATTTTATCGACGCCTGGGTATCACAAGCATCTATGAATATTTGGAGATGCGATTTAGCACAGGTTTACGAAAACTGGGTAGCGCCAGCTTCGCCATCTTTCAACTCGCGCGCATGGGCATAGTTATATTGCTTCCCGCGCTCGCCCTGTCTTCGGTTACAGGTTGGGATGTTATATACTGCATTATCACCATGGGCGTTTTGAGCACAATCTATACAGTGCTTGGCGGCATCGAGGCCGTTATTTGGACGGATGTCATTCAAACAATCGTCCTGGTGGGAGGGGCATTGGTTGCGTTTTTTGTAATCGTAGGGGAAGTGGACGGAGGATTTTCAGCCATTATTGAAACGGCCTCGGGACAGGGTAAGTTTGAGATGGTGAACACCGACTTTAGCTTTGTAAGCGGCATCGACACAATTTGGGTGATTATCATCGGTGGCATCTTCGCCCAAATCCTAAGCTACGGTACGGATCAAGCAGTCGTGCAACGCTATCTCACCACCCCTACCGAAAAGGAAGCTGCCAAGGCCATTTGGACTAACAGCGCCCTGAGTGTTCCGCTGTCGGTTCTCTTTTTCGGGGTCGGCACAGCATTGTTCGTCTATTTCCAACAACAACCATCAAATCTGGAACCGATTTCAAAAATCGACCAAATCTTTCCCCACTTCATTCTGCACCAAATGCCAGCCGGCCTTGCGGGACTGGTAATCGCCGGGGTGTTTGCCGCTGCGATGTCCAGTCTCGACTCAAGTATGCATTCCATTGCGACGGCATTCACAACCGATTTTCTTTCGAAAAACAGGGATAGTGAATCGCTGCTAAAATTGGCCAAGCGCATCACGTTGGTCCTCGGTGTCCTCGGCACCGTTTCGGCAATCTATATTGCATCACAAGACAGCAAAAACCTTTGGGACACTCTAATGGGCTACGTCGGCTTGATTCTTGGTACGCTGGGCGGCTTATTTACCTTGGCCATATTCACCAATCGCACGGCAAGCGTTCACGCTTGGACCGGGGTCATCGTAGCGGCGGCCGTTCTATATTATGTGAAATTTCACACCGACGCCCACCCGCTGATCATCGGAGCCGTGGGAACGGTTACATGTTTCCTGTCCGGTTGGATTGCGAGCCTGATCATCCCGGCACAAACCAAAAACCTCGACGGCCTGACTTGGACCAAACTCAATCACAACTAGCATTTGACCAAGCGAGCATTAAGCTTTGAAACTTGGCTTCGCCGGATGGCTGGGGTAGGCAATGGGCTTTTCCGCGGAAAGTGACTTGAGGCCCACCATCGAAAACGCACGCTCCATCCATTTCGTCGGCATTTGCGGCACTGCAATGGCCTCCGTTGCCGCGGCGCTGAAGGAGCGCGGCATCGCGGTCAGCGGCTCCGATCAGGGCATCTACGCACCGATGTCCACCTTCCTCGAGGAGCGCGGCATCGCGGCCAAGCCGTTCGGCGCGGCCAATCTCGACCACAAACCGGACTTAGTCGTTATCGGCAACGCCATCTCGCGCGGCAACTCCGAGGCCGAGTTCGCGCTTGAGCAAAAGCTCGACTACTGCTCGCTGCCGGAGTTGCTCAAACACCAGTTCCTGCGCGGCAAACGCTCGCTCGTAGTCTCTGGCACCCACGGAAAAACAACCACCGCATCGCTGCTCGCGTGGTTGCTCGAGCACAACGGACTCAACCCCAGCTTCCTCATCGGCGGCATCCCGAACAACCTTGGCCAAGGCGCGCGTTTCACCGACAGCGACTGGTTCGTGATTGAGGGCGACGAATACGACACCGCGTTTTTCGACAAACGTAGCAAGTTCGTCCACTACCTCCCCGAGGCCGTCGTCATCAACAACCTCGAGTTCGATCACGCCGACATTTTTAGCAGCCTCGCCGAAATCCAAACTTCCTTTCAACGCCTCATCAACATCGTCCCGCGCAACGGCCTGCTCTTGGCCAACGGCGACGACGCCAACCTCGAGCCGCTGCTCGGCATCGACCACTGCCCCGTACGCCGCTTCGGCTTGGGCGACGACTGCGACGACTTGGCCAGCGGCTTGGCCTACAACGAAAGCGGCTCCGAATTTCGGCTCGGCGACACGACGTTTCGCATCCCGATGGTCGGCGAACTCAATATCCGCAACGCCCTCGCCGCGCTGTTGCTGGCGCGCTACGCCGGACTCAACGACGTGCAGATTCAGTCCGGCCTCGACACGTTCGAGGGCATTCGGCGCCGAATGGAAATTCGCGGCGAAGCCGGCGGCGTGACCGTGATCGACGACTTCGCCCACCACCCCACCGCCATCCGCGAGACGCTCAAGGCGCTTGGCCAGCGATACCCCGGCCGGCGCGTCTGGGCGATTTTCGAGCCACGAAGCAACACCACCCGGCGCAACCATTTTCAAGCCGAACTCGCCAACTCGCTCCGCTTAGCCAAGCGCGTCGTCGTAGCCGGGATCGCGAAACTCGAACAAATCCCCGCTGAAGAAAGGCTCGACTCGGCCAAACTGATGGAAGACATCCGCTCCGCCGGTGCAGAGGCGGACTACATCCCCACCGCCGATGAAATCGTGAGCCACGTCACCGGCCTAGCAGCGGAAGGCGACATCCTCTGTGTCCTCAGCAACGGCGGCTTCGGCAACATCCACCAAAAACTGCTCGACGTCTTGGCCAAGTAAAACCTACCGGCGGCGAATGCGAAGCTTCGTGTAGTGCGAACTTGGCCGGTAGTAGTACTGCCGTTGATAACTCGGCACCGAAACGCGCGGCGTGAAGATGCTCTGCGGTCGAGCGCGAATGCTGCGGTTGATGGACTTGACCGTCGATTTCTCGAGCAGCGAATAACGGTTCGTGTGCTGTTTCTTCTTCTGCGCCTCTTTGTAATACGGCTCGTTTCTGGCCATGTACACGCTGCCCTTCGGCGGCGCAGTGATGATCGTCGGCTTGCCAGCCACCGATCGCGGCGACTGGGACGGCTCGGCCGTTGCGGTTTGAAATGTATTCCCGTGCAAACTCAGCGTTAACGGCACGCCACCCGCCTCGATCCGCACCCGACCGGCGGCGGCATCAATCTCGAGCAGCCGAAGCGACCCGCCGGTGTCCCCTTGGCCAAGCGTGAAGTGGGCGGTGCGCACCGGCTCAATGGTGCGATCCACCTTGGCCACGCAGACCTTGTACGCGCCGCGCAACCGGTAAATACCGGTCAGTTTGTAGTCTATACCCTCGGGCAGAGTCGGCGCCTCGACTGCCTCGAATGTCTCCACACGAAACTCCACGCCGGCGTCTTCGCCCGGGTACGACACGGTCGCCGGTTTGCCGTCGCCCTCGAATAATTGGCCAAGTGGCTGCCACTCACCCTTGTCTTTTCTCGAATAAACCTGAAAGGCCAAGCCGCGCACTGTCTCGAACTCAAGCTGCACCGTCTCCCGCTTGGCCAACGGCACGGTACTGGCGCCTTTGGGCTCGGCCTCTTGGGCCTCGATGCCTGGTGCTACTGAAGCCGTTAACAGCCCCAAACCCGCCATGATACCAAGAGCGATGGCTTTCATGAGTCGGAGGCTAGTATCACCGCCCCGGTGGCGCAAGCCTTGTCCATTGCCAATCACAGGGGCCGGGCATAGACTCCGCGCGGTCTTGGCATGAATGTTTCCGGCTCCACAATCTTGATCACCGGCGGCACCGGCTCCTTCGGGAACCGCGTCGCCGCACACCTGCTCAAGCAGTCCCCCGCTGAGATTCGCATTTTCAGCCGTGACGAAAAGAAGCAGTGGGAAATGCAACAGGCGTTCCCACGGTTCCAATACCTCGTCGGTGATGTGCGCGACGAAGCCCGCCTCGAGGAGGCCATGGCCGGCGTCGATCTCGTCTTCCACGCCGCCGCGCTCAAGCACGTGCCGTCGTGCGAGAAATTTCCGTACGAGGCCTACAAGACAAACGTCGGCGGCTCGCAAAATGCCTGCCGCACCGCCAAGGCAGCCGGGGTGAAAACCTTCGTCGCACTCAGCACCGACAAGGCCGTCAAGCCGCTCAACGCCATGGGCACCAGCAAGGCGATGATGGAGAAACTCGTCTGCAGCCAAAACCAAGACGGCGGCGACACGAAATTCTGCTGCGTGCGCTACGGCAACGTGATGGGCAGCCGCGGCTCGGTCATCCCGCTGTTCAAGCGGCAGATCGAAAACGACGAGCCGCTCACGCTCACCATGCCGGAGATGACGCGCTTTCTCATGACGCTCGACCAGTCGGTCGGCCTCGTGCTCCACGCGATGCAACACGCGCTCGGCGGCGAGATCTTCGTGCGCAAGGCGCCGGCCTGCACGATCGCGAATCTCGCCGAGGCGGTTCGCCGAAAATTCAGCCCGCAAGGCGCCGACCACCCGGTCAACGTCACTGGCATTCGGCCCGGCGAAAAACTGCACGAGACGCTCGTCAACGAATACGAAATGCAGCGCGTCACCGAGGAGGAACTTTTTTACGCCATCCACCCCGAATACCGTGTCCCGGATCACCGGGCCGCGCAGCCGCTCGGCACCGAGTACACCTCTGCCAACACGCACCAACTCGACTCCGCCGACGCCATCGAGCCGCTGCTCAACAAAATGGGCGAGGTCGAGTTGTACATTTAATCCCCTTGGCCAAGCGCATGCCGAACCCGCTCCGACAACTTTTGCGCCCTCGTACCGCTGCCGATTTCACAGCGCAACTCGTTGCCACAGGAGAAGTTAAGACCGCTCTCGACATCGGCTGCGGCACCCGCTCGCACCTCAGCCAGTTCCGCCCAAGCGTGCAAACCACCGGCCTCGACGCCCACGCCGACGCCATCGACTTGGCCAAGCAGCGCGGCGTTCACGATCACTACATTCAGGCCGACATTCTCAGCGACGAGCTCGACGCCACGTTCGACATCGTCACCCTTTACGGCCTCATCGAGCACCTCCCGAAAACCGACGGTCTCAAGTTGCTCGATCGCGTCGAGAAACTTTCGGCCAAATATATTTTGCTCGAGACACCGCACGGTTTTGTTCCGCAGGGGCCGGAGTTCGGCAACGAGTTTCAGCGGCACCACTCCGGCTGGCTCATCCACGAATTCGAGGGACGCGGTTACACAGTCCACGGCACGACTGGCACACGCTACCTGCGTGGCTACATGGCCGGACCGAGGTACAACTTCCCCGGCTGCCTGCTGTTCGACGAGGCGCTGACGCTGCTGCTTCGCATCAACCGAAAACCAAAACACGCTTTCAACCTCGTCGCCGTAAAAGATGTTCGTGGCGTCCCCGCACGTCACAAAAAGGAGGCTCAGCCTTGAGGCTGCTCATCCTCGGCGGCAGCGGAATGCTCGGCCACCAACTTTGGCGCGGACTCCACGCGCAACACGACACTTGGGTGACGCTTCGCCGTCCGGTCGCCGACTTCGAAGTGCATAATTTGTTCGACGAAGCCAAGGCGATCCAGTTCGATGACATCACCGACGACACCGCGCTTGAGCGCGCCCTTGGCCAGGCGAAGCCCGAGGCCGTCATCAACTGCGTCGGCCTCATCAAGCAACGCGACGAAGCCAGTGACGAGGCGCTCACCCTGCGCGTCAACGCCGAGTTTCCACATCGCTTGGCCAAGCGCTGCGGCGAAGCCGGTGCGCGACTGATTCACTTCAGCACCGACTGCATCTTCGCCGGCACGAAGGGAAATTACACAGAGAGCGACCCGCCGGATGCCGCAGATCTTTACGGCCAATCGAAGCATCAGGGCGAAGTCGCCGACGCCCACTCCGTCACCCTCCGCACCTCGGTGATCGGCCACGAGCTCGCCACCAACCTGGCGCTTCTGGATTGGTTTTTGAGCCAGCGCGGCCAAGCCATAAGGGGCTTCACCAAAGCAATTTACAGTGGTTTTACTACGCTCGAAATGGCGCGGATCGTCGATCGAATCCTCACTCAACACACTGACCTTTCCGGCGTGTGGCACGTCGCCAGCGAGCCAATTTCCAAGTTCGGTTTGCTGGAATTGTGCCGCGAAAAACTTGGCTGGGAGGGCGTCATCGAGCCGAATGACGAGTTCGTCTGTGACCGCAGCCTCAATGCCGATCGCTTCAACGCGGCCACTGGTTACACGCCGCCAAGTTGGGAGGCGATGATCGGTGAACTCGCACAGCAGTCATGAGCGAACACGCCCGCATCATCACAGTCATCCCGGTGTACAACGGGGAGCGCTACATTCGCGCCACGCTCGACTCGCTCGCCGCGCAGACACTCCGCCCTGACCGTGTGATCGTCCTCGACGACGCCTCGACCGACGGCACCTCACAACTCGTCGAGGCGTACGAGCCGCTCGATTGCGAACTCATCCGCAGCAAAAAAAACGAGGGGCTGTTCAAAAATTTCAACCAAGCGCTCAGCTATGCCACCGAGTGCGATTTCCTACATTACATCTGCGCCGACGACGTGCTGCTGCCGGGCTTCATGGAGCGGATGACCGCCGCGCTCACAGACGCGCCCGCGCCGGCGTTCAGCTACTGCCTGCCGGAGTTTATAGATAAGGACGGAAACCAACTCGATGCCAAGCCATCAAAACCTTCGGCTGCCGCGTACGAAGTTTCCGCCAACGCACTGCTCGCTCAACACAGCGAATGCGACTCGCTCATGCTCGGCGGCGTGCTGATCAAGTCTCTTGGCCAAGCGTGCCCCGTGGCGTTCCGCACCGACATGCCGCACGCGGCTGATTGCGTTTTTTATTCCGACTTGGCCAAGGTCTGCGAGCAGCGCGTCGCAGTGCCGGAAGTGTTGCTTCAAATCCGCCGGCACCCGTTCAGCATGACCAAGCGCAACGAAG
>JABGZB010000177.1 GCA_018674955.1 Verrucomicrobiota bacterium
AAAATTAATGATTTTTAATTGTCGCTTTACTTTCGGTTAAGCTTTGCCTGATAGCTTCACCCAAATGAAAGCGACGCCTTGGCCGTCTTGTCTATCGGCGAGGTTAGTATAGCGCCGGATGGTGCTGTCACTGTCAAGTGGCATTCGAAGCCAGACAAGGTTTTCCAATTGCAAGGTGCGGCAAACCTCGTGCGGCCGGTTTTGGGCCAGTCTGGGCGAATATGTGAGAGCGACCGACAACACAGTTGTTATTTCAGTCGACACGAGCCAAGGCGGTTGCCGGTTTTTCAGGATTGTCCTGATTGATTGACCGGCACGTATCCGTTGGGGTTGAACCTAGGGCAAAAGGTCGGCAAATCCTTGAACTGACATGATAAAGGAACAGATTAGGAAGATCGTGGTTATCGTGGGGTTGTGGGTTCTCCTGCACACGCTGCCCGTGATGCGAATTCGGGCCGAGGATCGCGTTGATTATAAGTACGAGGATTATAGCGAGGAAAAGGGTCGCATTCAGATCCGTACGCATTCATTGCTGTTTGAGCAGGATCTGATTCCTGAACTGACTCTGCAGGGTGCGCTGGTTTACGACGGTATTTCTGGAGCCACTCCGACTGGCGCACCACCGATGCCAGATGAGAACCAAGTGGCGACCACGGAGATTAGCGACATCCGGCGTGCCGGTTTTATTGCAGGAAGTTTTCGTCATGGCCGGCACACGTTCGCTCCGCAGGTGGCATACAGTGAGGAAGTGGATTACACATCCATCGGATTGTCTCTTCATGACTCAATTGATTTCAACGACAAGAACACGACGATCAACCTTGGGATTTCGCATGATTTCGATCGAATCATCCCGAACGCCGGGACGCTGCTTCGGGTAAAGGAGGAGAAGGACAACACACAATTCCTGGTGGGAGTCACACAGTTGCTTGGGCCAAAGACTGTGCTGACGGCAAACCTGACTCTGGGCTATACTTCAGGGTATATGGCTGATCCATACAAGGGGGTTTTGTTTGATGACCATTATTCGCCAAGTGAAGAGGAGTTGGGCTTTCTAGGCCAGTTCATGTCCGGCGAGGATATAGACGCCATGTTTGCCTATGCCCCGGGCGATCCGTATGCCCTGTTCCCAGAGAGTCGACCTCGTCACAAGCGACGGGAGATTGGTTTGGTTTCCCTGACACAGTATGTGGACAAGCTGCGGGGCAGTGCGGAGGCTGATTATCGGTATTATCACGACTCGTTTGGCATTAACGCCCACACCCTCTCGGCGGCTTGGAGACAAAAAATTGGCGAGTCAATTATCCTGTCGCCCAGTCTTCGTTACTATACCCAGTCGGCGGCCTCCTTTTATGCACCTCGGTTTGCCTTGGGGAGCCCGCAGCAGCACCCAGACAGGACACCGGCCCATTACTCCTCTGATTTCCGCCTGTCGGACTTGGATTCGCTGACCTACGGGGTTCATGCGGTATGGGAGGTGAGTGAAAGATGCCACCTCGATGTGGGCTGGAAACGTTATGAGATGGAGGGCAACGATGGGCGCACATCGTCAAGCGCGTATTCGAACGCCGATATAGTAAGTATCGGAATCCGCTTATGGTTTTGACCGCTAACGGCGTCTACAACAGGATCAAGAAATCGGCCCATCTCGGCTTCGAGAAAGGATTGCACCGATTGAGGTTTCAGGCGATGGCAACGGCCTGTCATGTGAATTTTGCGGCTGACTCATCTACTGCCGCACGCTATTGCGGAGATGAGATAATAAGTTGGGTGGCCGGGTTTGAGGCGAGGTATTCCCGGTTTATTCCGGACAGCCTGATTAGTCGGATCAATGAGAAAGCCGGACAGGAATGGGTGACAATTAGCGAGGATGACGAACGTATTTTTGCGATATGCCAGGAGATGCATTTTTTTACACGTGGCATTTTCGACCCCACCTCACTGCCCCTGATTCGGCTCTGGAATTGGAAGGCTGCCAATCCTACTGTGCCGGATGACGCCGCCATCGAGCAGGCCCGGGAACATGTAGGTTGGCGCAAGGTGCAGCGCAAACCGGGCGCCGTTTTCCTGCCGCACCCTGGAATGAGCCTCGACTTGGGCGGGATTGGCAAGGAGTACGCCGTGGATTATGTCGCGCATTTGGCCAAGCGGCATGGCATTGAGAATGTGATGGTCGATTTTGGGCAGGATATACAGGCACTCGGCAGTCCGCCCAGCAAGCCGGCCTGGCACATTGGCCTGGAGGATGCCCAGCAACCGGGCCGTTGTTGGACCGGACTGGCTATCACCAACCAAGCGGTGGCCAGTTCGGGCGATTATCAGCGCTATTTTATCCACGACGGCCAGCGCTATAGCCATATAATAGATCCGCGCACCGGCCGCCCCGTATGCAACGACTGCAGGGTGGTGACTGTCGTCGCTCCCAGTTGTGTCATGGCTGGGATATTATCCACCTCCGCCTTCGTGCTTGGTTCCCAGGAGGGCCTCGCCTTGATCGAGGCCTATTATCGGGCCGAGGGCAGCATCACCACCGACCGGCTTCGCTCCAGGACCCAGAATTTTGATGAATATGTTGTTTCATAACAAGAGGCTTCTGTTAATTGCCTTGGCCATGGCGTCACGCCTGGCTCCGTGCCATGCAGGGGATAGTGTCGGCGTCGGGGAGGCATTCCCCGACTTGGCCAAGTTCGAACTGGAAGGCAAGCCGCCTGGCGATCTTAAGGGCAAGGTTGTCCTGATAGACTTTTGGGCCACGTGGTGTGCGCCCTGCAAGGAGTCGTTTCCGGTGTTGGAGAAACTGCACCATGACTATGCCAAGCGCGGCCTGGTCATACTGGCCATTAGCGTGGACCGAGATAAAAAGAAGGTCGCCCGTTTTTTTAAAAAACAGCCGGTGTCCTTTTCCGTCCTGAGAGACGTTGCGCAAAAACTGGTTGCCCGTGTCAACGTCAAAACCATGCCCACTTCCTTCATAGTGGATCAGCAGGGGGAAATCCGGTTCATGCACAACGGGTTTCATGCCAAAAAAACCGAGCGCCAATATATTCAGGAAATTGAACAGTTGCTGAAAAAGAACAAGTCAATAAATAAACCATGAAAAAAATGATGCAAAGCCTGGCTGTTATGCTGGGAGCAATGGCATTGGCAGGGTGCACCACCGTCAAGCCGTGGGAGCGTGCCATGTTGGCCGACTATACAATGAGACCGGATCGCGATCCCCTTGGGAATCTGCTCGCTGAGCATATGTGGTTCTCAAGGGAAGCCGCCTCGGGTGGCCGCTCGGTGGGTGGCGGTGGGTGCGGTTGCAACTAACAATACACTTGATTGCATACCGGCAACTATTAACGGTTATTAATTGTACTTTCACGCTGGTTTAAACCGAACTTGATAGATTGCCCACATGAAAGCGGTACGGTTCATTCAAAAATACGTAAACAGGATTACCCTTGGGTTTAGCACTTCTCAAACGATGAAAAACCACAGGCTAATCGCATTTAAGCTGCAAACGTCGATGATGATCATGACCGTCGCGTTGCAGATTGCCCCCTTGGCCCGCACGTTGGTTACGACTGCTCGGCAGGTAGCCCCATCTTTTGCAGTTGTTCTCAAGTGGGGAATTGGCACGGCCACGCTGATGGGCGGTTACGATGCCGTGTCTGGTGCCTCGACAAAAATTACGAGTCCATCCGCTGCCACTGGCACGGTGGGTGAACCGTTTTTGTACCGGATCACGACCGCCCCGAAATCGGCTAAAATCTTTACTGCTGTGCCGCTGCCGGAAGGCTTGATGATGGGCATGGGGAATTTCAAGAGCTATGTCATGGGCACCCCGACTGTCGCCGGAACCACGGTGATCAAATTGACAGCCTCCAAGAAGAAATACAAAGCTATAACTAAAAACCTGATACTCACCATTGGAGCGCCGCCCACGATAACAGCCTCCCCTTTGTCCCGGACTGTAGCACCGGGAGCCAGCGTCCAGTTCAAAGTGACAGCCACTGGCTCCAAACCGCTGTTATACCAGTGGCTTTACTTCGGTAAACCGATACCAGGTGCCACCGCTGACAGTTTGAGCGTACCCGACAGTAAAACAAAAAATAGCGGTGAATATTCGGTCACTGTCAGCAACGGTTCAGGGAGTGTCGAAAGCAAGATTGCTTACCTTACGGTCAACGGGCCGCCGGCGATACTGGTACCTCCGATCTCCAGCGACTTCCAGTTTGGCAAAAGCGCAAGTCTCAACGTTCAGGCGACCGGGTTCGCTCCGTTGAGTTACCAGTGGTTTTTCGATGGAGAAAAAATCGCTGGGGCAACAGAGGCCAACTTATCCTTCGATGTGGTGGATGGGAGTCGTGCCGGGGTTTATCGTGTCACGGTTTCCAACGAACGGGGAACGGTTGAGAGTCAGGACATCGACGTGACAATTGACTACGGGATAAAGCGTGTTAATGAGGCGTTTGTTTCAATGGAGGAAATATGGCGCTTCAACCAGTCAGGATCCGATCTTGGCACGGCATGGCGTATGCCGGGTTTTAATGATGCCGGCTGGAAAAAGGGCGGCGGACTGCTTTATGTGGAAGGCTCATCGCTCCCAGCAATCAAAAAAACACGGCTTGCCATTGGCAAGAGAACCTATTATTTCCGGTCAACATTTGACAATCCTTACGACACTGCCGCCGTGGCGTTGCAGATGGAGACGATCATCGACGACGGGGCGGTGTTCTATCTCAACGGGCATGAGGTTCACCGGTTGGGCATGCCCGATGGTAGTGTCAATTACAATACAAAGGCGGAGCGCACCGTGAGCAACGCGGAGCTTGAGGGACCATTTACGATATCCTCCAACCATTTAAAAACTGGAGAAAACGTTATGACGGTTGAAGTTCATCAGAGTTCCGGCAGTAGTACGGACATCGTCTTTGGACTTTCCTTGGATGCGGTGGTGAGCATTCCTAACACACCTCCCATGATCACGGGTTCCCCTGCCGATTTAAGTCTAAATCAAGGTGGAACTGTTGTTTTTCAAGTCGAGGCAAGCGGCACCGAAACCCTTAGATATCAGTGGCGTCTAAATGGCCAGCTTGTCCCAGGTGCCACGGCGGCGAAGTTGCCCATAACCAATGTTCAGCTTGACCAATCTGGAGCTTACACTGTCACGGTGAGCAACGCCTTTGGTGATGCGACCAGCGCCCCGGCGAATCTGGTGGTGAACATCCCGGTCTCAATTCATTCCCTTCCCCCAAATCAGACGGCGGTCGCGGGAGAGTCGGTTATCTTCAAGGTCACCGCTTCTGGGACGGAGCCACTGAGTTACCAATGGCAATTCAATGGGACAGATATTTCGGGGGCCAACAACCCTGAGTTGGAACTGGCTGAAGTACAACCGGATCAGGCAGGTGTCTACACTGTCACGGTCAACAACGAGGCGGGAACTGTTGCCAGTAGTCCGATCTCGCTAGTCGTTAATCCCTCTACGCCCGATGCCCCGGCTCCGGAGATCAGTCGGGTGCAGTTGGTTGGTGGTCGGCTTCACATGTATTTTGCGACGGTCAAGGGGCGGGATTACCGGGTGGACGCCAGGGCTTCGCTTTCGGGGGGCGGGTGGACGGCGGTTTCCACCATGGCGGGCAGTGGGGGCGAGGTTTCCTTCTCAGCTTCTGTGGCTGGCGACGGTCGGAACTTTTATAGGGTTGTCCTGCTTGAGTAGGGGCAAAAAAGGGAACACACCAACATAGAAATGGGTCGGTCAATGGACTGGCCCATTTTTTTGTGGTTTAGGGGTTGAGCCGTAGGAGGATGAGCTTGAGTGTGGCGAAAAACTCGATGTCGGCCCTGGCGCTGTGAACCTTGTCCGGTTCCGCCTTGGCGATGGGCAGGTAAAGCGCCAACAGCGCGGCGGTGATTGTGGTTGCTTGCAGTGTTGCGCGCTTGGCCAAGCGGGGCACTGCCTGTTTTTGATTCGGAAAGTGTTTCATGTGTCAACAAAATCGGGTGCTGATTGTAGTGCGGAATATAAACGCAAACCTCATGTTGGTTAATTTTCGTTAATGTTCTGTTAATTAAGGATTCAGAAATATCCGCTACGGTTCGACTTGCTTTGAGCCCCAAACTCAACCCAGCAAATGCGAGAAACCTCAACCTATCTTGTTGATTGAAATAAAATGAAAACGGGAACAGAATGCGAGCGGCCACCCAATTGGCTTCCTGGCTTGAGGGTGCAGCGATGAAAGTATTGATCATTGAGGACGACCTGAGAATCGGAAGGTTCATCCAAAAGGGCCTACAGGAAGTCTCGTACGCGGCGGTGTGGGCGCAGACGCTGCAGGAGGGGATCGATCTTTTTTATGAGGACACTTATGACACGATCGTTTTGGACATCGGCCTGCCGGACGGGAGTGGCCTTGATTTTTTGCGGGACATCCAGCAGCACGATGAAGACACGCCGGTACTCATCCTGAGCGCGCGCAACGATGTGGAGGATCGTATCATAGGGCTGAATCTTGGGGCCGACGATTATCTGGGCAAGCCGTTTGGCTTCTCGGAGTTGCTTGCGCGGTTAAGAGCGTTGACTCGTCGTCGCAATGCCTCGCAGCAGACTACGCTTGAGTACAAGGGCATCCGGATGGATTTGTTGTCGCGGAAAGTGACCGCCGATGGAGGGCCGATGGAGTTGTCTCAGCGCGAGTTTGCCATTCTAGAGTATCTGCTGCAGAACAAGCAGCGCATCGTGACGCGCACGCAGATTTCGGAGGCTGTCTGGGAAGGCTCGTACGATTTGGAGACGAATATCGTGAGCGTGTACATGAGTAAGCTGCGTCAAAAGTTGCGCGCAGCGGGCCGGGTGGATGCGGAGATTCGCTCCCAGCGCGGCGTGGGCTACTGTCTGGAATGATGACGTTGCAAGCTAGGTTGACGCTGGTGTTCGCCCTGTTGACCACGTTGACAGCGGGGTTGGCAGCTTACAGTGTTGGCCGCTTGGCCAAGCGGCAACTCCTCGAGGGTGTGGACTTCCGACTCGACTCGCAGCTAGAGGAAATAGAGGGGAAGCTCAAACAGGCTGGAATGCCGGAAGATGCGGCCGCGATCGACAAGGCTATCCGCGAACACACCCTGTCGAGCGCGGCGTTTTTTTATTTTTCCATTCACCACGACCACAAGGGCATCCTGTTTCAGTCTAACAATCTCGAAGGCATGATCCTGCCGGACTTGACGCACGGATTCGGGAAACTCACGTTCGACATGCCCAGACTGGGGGTCATCCGCATCGGCGAGTACTACCTTGACTCATTGCATTTGCAGATCGCCATCAGCCTCCGGCACATGGCGGTGCTTGATGAACAGTACAGCCAAATGACTCTCGCCGTTGTGCCCGTAAGTTTTGTCCTGAGCCTCCTGATCGGTGCTGTGCTGAGCCGGCGGTTGCTGCGTCCTCTCCGGGTGATGCAGCAGACGGCCAGCCGGTTTTCCTCCAAGAATCTTGACGAGCGAATTCCCGACCCGAGTGGCAATGACGAATTGGCCAAGCTGGCCCGGGTGTTGAACCAGTCGTTCGAGCAGTTGAGCCATGCGTTCAAGCAGACCCGACAGTTCACCGAGGACACATCGCATGAGTTGAAGACTCCGCTCTCACTCATCCGGTTGCACGCGGAGCGTGTACAAAACGACGAGGCGTTGCCCTTACATTTGCGGGAGGAAATGGACGAGTTGATGGAGTCCATCCTTCACTTAAACCAAGTCGTCGAGAAGTTGCTGTTCCTCGCCCGCTCCGATGCCAAGTTGCTTTCCATAAAGCGGGAGCAGACGGACACAGTGGCTTTTGTGGCAGACTTTGTGGAGGATGCCGATTTGCTCGCCGCCAGCAAGGGATTGCGCTTCGAGGTGGAGTGCAACGAAAAAGGCAGCGCCTTAATCGACACCAAATGGATCAAGCAAGTGCTCTACAATTTGTTGTCCAACGCACTGAAATGGTCGCCGAGGCAGGGGGGCATCTCGCTGGAGTCACGACACAAAAACGGCCACTGGAGTCTGCGCATCAAGGACGAAGGCCCCGGCGTGCCGCCGCAGGAACTCGAGGTCATTACCCGGCGGTTTTCGCGGGCGAGCACTCCCGGCCCCGCAGGTGCTGAGCAAGTCGGCTTCGGGCTTGGCTTGGCCATCTGCAAAAGTCTGCTGGAACTTCACGATGGCACATTGTCCTGCCACAACCGCAGGGACTCCCGTGGCTTCGAGGTCGAGTTTCAAATCCCCGCTAACAGCGCCTGAGCACTTATTGGGTACGTTGCGCAATAATACGAATAACAAAAGGTGATACACAGCTAGCCGCTTGCCAAGCGGGGGGGTAGGGACGGTTGTCCCAGCCGTCCGCAGTAAACTCGAAACGGCCGGCTCGGAGAGCCGGCCCCACCCCCAAAACCGAGTA
>JABGZB010000178.1 GCA_018674955.1 Verrucomicrobiota bacterium
ACTCATTCTGAATCAGCGATATCCCATGATTGGATATTGTCTAATTTCCGAATATCCACTCATTCTCAGTCGGTTCACATTAGCTATAAAAATGTGGGTACATTTGTTTCTTTCAATGCGGATGGACATGAAGAAACTGTTAAACTTCATTGGCTCGAAAATGCATATTTAGTTAAAGAAAAGGGCCTCTTAAAAATTAAATTCCTGCATTCCGAAGAAATTAAAAAAGAAGTCTCCTTTCGCAAACACGGCGGTAAGACGGGTGAAGAATTAAAAGCTGTAGGCAATTAGTTTGTTATTCGCAGGCTTGCCCGGAAACGGGGATCTTTTTTTAGTTTTCGGCTGCTTCGTCTTTGTGTTGACTCACCTCTCTCTCTCGCCTAAGACCGCCTTAAGCATGAAACCCAAAATTAGTAGACGTGAATTCACCAAAACTACTGCCGCAGCTTTTACTATTCTCAAGGCAGGCTCGGCACTAACCTATGCGGCCAACGAAAAACTCAATATCGCCTCTGTTGGTGCCGGCGGCCAAGCCGGCGGAGACATTATGGCGCTCTCCTCAGAAAATATCGTAGGGCTATGTGACGTTGATTGGAACCGTGCTAACCGTATGTTCAAACGTTTTCCGAAAGCAAAGAGATTCAAAGATTATCGGATTATGCTGGAGACCATGGAAAAGGAAGTGGATGCGGTCATCGTTGGCACACCTGATCATCATCATTTTCACGCGTCACTCAATGCCTTGAAACGAGGCAAACACGTCTACTGTGAAAAACCGCTAACTCATTCGGTTTGGGAAGCCAGAGAACTGACTAAGGCCGCACGAGCTGCGAAAGTGTCTACTCAGATGGGCAACCAGGCACAGGCGTCGAATGAAACCCGCCGTGTGCAGGAATTTATTTTAGATGATGCCATTGGTCCAGTTCGTAAAGTTCGCGTTTGGACTGATCGCCCTTCACGTGGTCTCTTCGATGAATACTGGCCGCAGGGAGTCCAGCGTCCTAGCGAAACTCCGACCGTCCCTGACTCGCTGGATTGGAATCTTTGGCTCGGTCCTGCACCGGAACGTCCTTATCACCCCGATTATCTACCCACCAAATGGCGTGGTTGGCGAGACTTCGGGACAGGTGCTCTTGGTGACATCGCCTGTCATTTCTTCGACCCTGTCTTTCGAGCATTAAAACTGCACGCCCCAATCTCCATCGAGGCTTCCTCCACTAGGGTGAATAAGGAAACCTATCCACTTGGATCAATGATTACCTACAACTTCCCCGCTCGCAACGAGATGCCACCGGTTGAGTTAGTTTGGTATGACGGTGGATTACGTCCTCCAAGATTCGAGGAGTTGAAGGATAATGATATTATGGGTGAAAATGGTCTATTGCTGATCGGAGAGCGTGGAATCTTGTTTTCAGACTGGAGACGTTGGCGCCTTTTCCCAGATAAACTTGCAAGGGAATACGGTGAACCGCCGAAAACACTTTCACGTTCACTAGGCCACCATCAGGAGTTTATCACTGCCTGCAAAGGAGGGCCGCCAGCCGGATCAAGTTTTGATTGGGCTGGGCCGTTAACCGAGTCTGTTTTGCTGGGCAACATTCCTTTGCTTGTGGAACTCCGGGAGGAACTCACAAAAGTTCAATTGCGTTGGAATACAGATGATTTTACGTTTCCCAATCATACTAGAGCGAATCAGTTTCTTCGTCGTAATTATCGTAAAGAATGGGAACTATGACCCTTTGTAACTTTATCTTAGTTTGTTAGAAAACACTAAAATAGCAACGTCCTTTGAAAAAACACGGCGGCAAGACCAAGAAGGAACTGAACACCGCTGGTAAGTCTGATGAGGCGTCGCAGTGATCGATTCCCCCACTAGAAACACAACACGCCGAACTCGTTTCCGAAGCGTCACAGCAAGAACCTATAACGAAATCCATAACACTAATAAACACCACTGACATTAGTGAACATCAATTAAAAAGGTGTAACTTTCGGATGTACCTTTGACCTGTAAAAAACGTGGGTTAGTGGTAGAAATTAATGGTCCCTTTTTTTGCCCGACTCTTTAGGAACAGCAATCTATTTTCAAACTGGTCCCTTACTCAAATCACCGAACCATCCCCTCTAATAGTTGCGCTGCGAGGCTGATTCATAGAAGATAGCTCCATGGCGAATCATAATGAGAAAGTGCTATCGAGATTCTTCTGGGGCTTTCTGCTCTTTGCCTCTCTCAGCACTTCCGCCGAAGAGTCCGGCAGTCGCCTTTACGCTAACGGAAAAGGCTGGAAGCTGGAGCAAGCGGTGGTAGACGATAAGAAACGCCCGCGGGTTCTTCTGATTGGTGACTCGATTCTGAGCGGCTACAAGAACCACGTGATCAAGGGACTTGAAGGAAAAGCCTACGTGGACGCGTGGGTCAATCCCCACCATCAGTCGGAACACCTGAATAATGTGCTACTGCCGGCAGTCCTGGCCAACGGACCCTACGATATCGTTCATTTCAATATCGGCCTGCACGGTTGGCAAGAGGGGAGGATCAAGGGCGGTACCTTCGGAACACTCACGAAAGGCTACGTGCAAGCGATCCTCAAAGCACTACCCAAGGCACGAGTTTTATGGGCGAGCAGTACACCGGTCACGACGAAGGGCGAACCCGGAGAACTCAAGCTTGAGCCAGAGATCAACCCGGTGATTGTGGAACACAACCGTCTTGCGGCCAGAGTCATGGCTGAAATGAACGTTCCAGTGAACGATTTTCATACACTACTTTCGGACAATTTGAACCTAGCGCGCGGTGACCGTTTTCACTGGACGATCCCGGCTTACAAGTTGCTAGGGAAAAAGGTGACGGAGTCTGTGTCACTTGAGTTGAAACCGATCTTAGGCCCTGAACCACATAAACTTCGTGTTGGATCTTCGTCAGTCAACTTACAGGCGGATGGGGGGATGGTGATCGCTGGCTATATTGGACCACGTTACTCCGACAAGCAGGAAGGGGAGCTTCGTGTCACCGCGGTGGTTTGTGAAACGCCTGGCGTGAACAAAGTTGCAATTGTTTCATGTGATGTTCTTTGGATTCCGCGCCTGATCGTTGACGCGGCCCTCAGTGAAATCACGGCGAAAACCGGGATTTCGCCAGGTAATATACTTGTGAATGCCACGCATACTCACCACGCACCCAGCACCGCACCGGCTCATGATTTTGGTGTTTCAGAATCCTGGTGCGAACAGGTGCAGTTGGGAATTGTCCAGGCTGTTGTCGATGCAAACAAGAGCCTCGAGGGTGGCGCTTGCGAATTTTTTTTTCATCTCGGGGAAGAGAAAACAATAGGGGCTAACAGCCGACTATTGTTGCCTGACGGCATTGTTACCTGGATTAATCCGCGCAGAGAGTCTGCTGGCAAGGGAAAGCCAACAGGCCCGTTCGATGCACAGTTGCCGGTGCTTGATTTTAGGGACCTACAAGGGCAGAGCCTGGCGATAATATGGAATCATTCGACCCACACGATCGGTACGCTAGCAAATAATGTCCGTTCGCCCAGCTTCTACGGCCTGGCGGCACAAGAACTGGAAAAAGAGACTGGTACTGTTGTCAGTTTTCTGGAGGGGGCATCGGGTAGTACGCACAACATCGACGCTGTCCCGGTATCCGTGTGCATCGAGCGACTCAAGGCCGTCGTGCTCAATGCTCGTTTAAAAGCGAAACGGCATAATGTCACAAGACTCTTGTCGATCAAGCGATCCTTTAAATTCCGTGTCCGACATTTTAACGAAGAGGATGAGGCCGCTAAGATCAAACGTTACTGCGAAAAATACTTTCAGGCTCAGGCTAAATACGTTGGTGCTGTTTTCGCCAACATGCGGAATCAACTTGAGCCCCAACAAGGGGAAGAAAGGGAGACACTGCTGCAGGTAATGCTCATCGGAGATGTCGCGATTGTGGGAGTGCCGGCTGAGTACTTCACTGTTCTAGGTGTCGACATCAAGAAACGTTCTCCCTTCAAGCACACCTTCGTTGCGGAGTTGGCCAACGACTGGATAGGTTATCTGCCCGATCGTGAGGCACACCGTCTTGGCGGATATCAAACCTGGATGGGGCTTCATAGCTACGCCGAGCAGGGCACTGGTGAACGCGTTGCAGACGATGTAGTTGCGATGCTTAAGGAGCTTCATGATTGAGTTAAAATGAAGTGGCACAAACCCGAAATAGAGCCACGCGCTCGCCTGAAACACCGCATCCGCTACTCCACCCAAGCCCCCCATGCTCTCAATAGCAACCGCTGACCATGGATCACAAAATCAAAAGTAGTCGTTGCGGACAAAAGCGCCTTCTGCCCTGCTTAGGATTTCTAATGTTCATTGATGAACGAGAATACCATAAGCATCCGACCACTGATGAATAATCACGTGGAAACCGAACTTCAAATGCTGTTTTTAATCCCGCTTGGACCAATGACATAAACTTCGAGAATAATCTAACATGCTACAAAAATATATTTGCCTTGGCGCCTGCCTCATTAATTCTATCACTTCAACCGCTGCTGAACCGATATTACTTGACGATCAGTTTCAACTTCCTCCAGGATTTCACATTTATCGAGCTGCCGAACCCGAATTGACAGGTGGATCTTACGACCTAACATTAGATGGTCAGGGCCGATTGTTGGTGGCAGAGGGGAATTCACTTCGTCGTGTTGTTGATACGGATAACGATGGTATTTACGACGCCCAAGATACGATCGCTGCTGGCACTCCACTTCGTGGACGCGGACCACAAGGGCTTCTAGTGTTCGATGACAGTCTTTATACGGTCTCGGGCGATGGAGTGCAGCTCTTTAGCGGATATAACTCGGGAGCCAAACTGAAACATGAGCGACGACTCGGCGCGCCGTTCAACACCGGAGGCGACCATGCGGCGCACACTATTCTCCGCGGTTTGGATGGATACATCTATCTCGTTTCTGGTGATGGCGGCGGCATTGGAGAGCGAAAGCACATCACTCAAGAAAACTCGCCGGTGCGCGAAGAGCGAAACGCATCGGTGTTTCGTTTTGATCCCGAAGGAGAGACGTGGGAGTGCATCGGCTCGGGAGGACGCAATCCGCCTAGTTTGGGAATGAACTATCTTGGGGAGTTATTCAGCTTCGACAGCGACATGGAATTTCATGTGGACGTACCCTTCTACCGTCCGGTACGACTAAACCACTGGGCAACCGGTGGTGACCAGGGGTGGCAAGGGGTCGGGGCTTTTCCTCCGCATTATGTGGATTGTTTGCCCGGCGTTCTGGAAGTCGGCCGCGGCTCACCCAACTGGGGTGTCTTTTACGAGCACACACAGTTTCCCCAAAAGTATCGTGATTCATTCATCGTTTGTGACTACCGCTGGAAGTCCGCGACGACCGGAAGATACGCTAGCTCGGGCAGACTGGTCGTGTTTCATTTAAAACGCCGCGGCGGAACCTGGAATGCTGAACTGACCGAACTCGCAAAAGCGAAACCTGGCGCCAAGCACAAAAACGGCAGGCCAATCAACTTTGCGCTTGTCGATGTCGCTGTCGCGCCCGACGGAAGCATCCTAGTCACAGACCACAGCCAGGGTGTCTGGAGGATTTTCTACGATCCAGCCGAAAAGCCCAAAGTGCCTCCAATTGTTCCTAACTGGTCGATACCCACGAGTGACTTGTTGGTCGAACTTCTACGCCTGCCCCAGCAGGGCTCGGAATGGAGTCGTTTAATGGGAATCGCGATCAAAGGGCAAGCCCGTTTCAATGTAACCAAAGCGCTACAGGTGGCCTCACTGGACAAAACGCTGCCCAGTCGGTCGCGACTCCGAGCAATTCGCCTACTGGCTCCCAAGTTCGAAACGCTATCAAGCGATTTCATCTCCAAACTGGCCGAATCACCAGATGAAGAAGTTCGTGGCCAGGCAGCATGGCTGACCGGTATTCGAGGAAAAGCAGAACACGAAATCGCCTTGAAACTATTGGACGACTTCGAACCCTTCGTGCGTCGTCGCGCCGCTGAGGCGATGATGCGCATGCCCTCTGCCAATGCGGATGCCGCATTAATCCAACGACTTGATGATACTGATCGCTTTGTTCGATACTCGGCCATGGTGGCTCTTTCACATCGTCCGACGAGCGAATACTTCGGAGCATCCAGCAAGATATCGAGCCCAAGAGTGTTGATTCGACTGCTTGTTGCCGCTCATCTGCGCAAGGAGCGACCAAAGCCGAAAGACGCCGCGGATGTGATCAAACAACTGTTAGAAAACCGCAATCTCAGCTCCGAAGATCAAATTGATTTGCTACGTTTGTTGGCACTCTATCGAAAGGAAGTGGAAGCCGATGGGGAATGTTTAGAGCTAGTGACCGCGTACCTGACCAACGAGTTCCCGTATGCCAATCCAAAGGCGCGATGGGAACAAATACGTCTGATAGGCGCATATAGGCTCTCTCAGATGTTAGCTCCCCTGATCAACGAGTTACTAAAAGAAAAAGACCATGTCACCCAGTTTCATATTGCGACTTCGCTCGCCGATCTACCTCGGCCTGAGGTGGGCTGGAACAGCGATCACCGCGAAAAGTTGGCTGACTGGTTGATCTCCACTCAAGATGGCTGGTTTTCCGAATTCGGAAAAAAAGGACTGCAGTTTCCAGGTTTTTGGGGAACCGTGCTTAACATGCTTGGCGGTTTACACGCCGATATTCTAGTAGCCAAATTGGGACAGCTCAAACCAGATGGCCAACTAGCGAAAAGCTCTCTTTCTCAAATTGATTCTGCGCCCGATGCAGACGAGATCTTGATCGGTCACTACAATCGAGCTCAGGACAATGCCGTTCGTCTAAATATCATAAATATTTTGGAACGCGTTACCACGGACAAGGCCACTCAGTTCATTCTGGACCAGCTGGCAACAGTCAAAGATCGCGATTTGCGCAGAGCATTGATTTTGGGTGCGTCAACGAATGGCCGCAGAGTAAAACCGAAGTATTTTCTGACGGCACTGTTTGAATTTGATGACCCAGACACGATTAATTCTTGTGCATTGGGCATTGCCACATTCGGCAAGACGCTAGACTTGATCCCGTGGGAACCTGCGACGCCAATTGCCGGGCATATAGGAGCCAAAGCCGTCCATTTTCGATTACTCGAACTGATGGAGCGCCAGCCAGCCAACGCGAGTCAACTCGAACATGCCCTATCGGTCCTTACTGGGCACAATCCAATCAGGGAAAATGCCCATCCACGTGTTATCTGGTCATCCACCTCGCAGGATAATGGTGACAAAGCATGGTTCGCCCGGGAGTTTAATGTCACGAGCACGCCTACCAAAGTGGAATTGGTGATTACCTGCGATAACGAGTTCAAAGCTTTTATTAATGGAAAGCATATTGCAGCAAGCAAGACTTGGGAGCGTCTAATGCGTGTCGATGTCACGCCTGCAGTGCGAGAAGGCAAGAATTTGATTGCGGTAGAGGGGAAGAATCTTGGGGGGCCAGCGGGATTGGTTGCCAGATTGGTTTGGGAAAGCAAGGACGGCAAGACCAGTCAACTCGTGACCGATCATAGCTGGCGTTTTACTCGTTCGCCAAAACAGGATTGGCAGATGAGTGGCGTGGCAGAAGGCAATTGGGGGTTCAGCCTTGACGTCACCGAACGCACCAAGAGTGCAATTGATGCCTACCATTCGTTCACTGGCACGAAGGCAGACAGCCAACCACTAGCCATTCAACAGTATTGGCACAAATGGTACCTGCATCATCATGGTGAAGTTTTTGTCGCTCGCCGGTTTGCCAAGACGGCCCAGCGTCCCGACGAAGAAATTCACAAGTTGATTGCGTCCATGGAGCAGCCTCAAGGCGATGTGAGCAAAGGAAGGGCGTTGTATTTGAAGACAGGCTGTTATGCGTGTCACGGGGGAATCGTCGATCGTAAAATAACGATTTTCGGGCCACCCTTGAACGGAGTCACATTGCGGTTGAAACGCACGGAATTGGCGGACGCGATCGTTTACCCATCAAAACAAGTCGTAGAAAGATTCAAGGCAAGTCTGTTGATCACGACCAGTGGCAATCATTACAATGGGTTTATCACCGAGCAGACAGACGATTTTGTGTCGATTACTGATCTTCAAAACAAAATCACTCGGCTACCAAAATCCGAGGTTGAGTCAATACGGCTGCAGGAGACATCCTTGATGCCGGCGAAATTACTCAACAGCTTGTCAGATCAGCAGGTGAGAGATTTGTTGGCATTTTTGAAATCGTTGAGATGACAATTTATATAAGTTACTAATCTCCTCTGCAAACAAAGATGCAAGACCAAGAAGGAACTGGAAGCCGCTGTCAAATGAAAGACCTTCTACTCACAACAATCGCAGCCGTGCTGTTAGTGGGGTGCGGAGCGGGTGAAGGTATAAACAGGGGACTTTGCTTTCACTTTTCTAGTAATAACCACCCATCTTCGGAAGGCACGGAATAGACAGAAATGAAGTTTGAATTTTTCACGACGCTTGCTCGTAGAATTTTCCTTTCGTGTATTCTGTGTATTCCATCGGGCCTCCCCGCGCTTGGCCAAGCGGCGGAGTTGCCGGACTTTGAGCGTGAGGTAAAACCAGTCCTAGCCAAGCTCTGTTACCGTTGTCACGGAGCTGAAAAGCAGAAGGGAAAGCTGCGACTCGACATTCTTTCTACCAACCTACTAGAAGACGCAAGGTCGGCGGAGCGGTGGCACGAGGTTCGTGCAGTGATTAACCTTGGCGAGATGCCGCCAGAGAACGAGACCAAGCTGACTGCGGAGGAGCGCCGGGTGATTCTCGGCTGGCTCAACCCCACGATCGAGCTCGCTGGCAAGCTGCGCCAAAGCAAAGGCGGCCGTGTTGTACTGCGTCGGTTAAACCACAACGAATACCACAACACATTGAGTGATCTGCTCGGGGTGAGTTTGGATTACACACGGGACTTCCCGCCTGATGGGGTGTCGCCAGACGGCATGTTGAATAACGGTAGTTCACTGCAGATGAGCGACATTCAACTGGAGTTCTACATGGCAGCAGCCCGAGCTGCGCTGGATCGGATAATCGTCACGGAAGATGAGCCTAAAGTGTTCCGGCATCGATTCACAAAAAGCACAGATGGCGGATTTCCGGACGGTGTGCAGGGGGCGAACGATCTTGGCCGGCACCGGCAGTTCATCGTTCGCATGAAAAACGATTACCCTGAGCAAGGTACGTTTCGGATTCGGACTACCGTGCGCGTTGAGTTACCCGAGGAAAAAGGGCCTGTACCGAGGTTGCGCGTGCGCGTGGGGTACCGGCCCGACACATTGGTGGACATGGAGACACTGGCCGAACTAGACCTGCACGAGTCTGGCGAACAGGAGTTGGAGTTTGTTGGGCGTATTGAAAACTTCCCGCTGCCGGTCCGGGGACAGGGCAAGTTTCCTGGGCTCGTCGTGATTTTGTCTAACGCACACGATGAGTTTTCACAGAGTGGCAAAACGCAAGAGAGAGAGATCACCGCCGAGGATGGTAAAAAGAAAAAAATCTGGGAACACGACATTCGCTATCCTCGATTGCACGTGGAGTGGCTGGAGTTTGAGGGGCCGTTTTTCGAACAGTGGCCGCCAGAGGAACATCGACGAATTCTGTTTCCGTCGCACCTGCGCGAAAAACGAGAGAAGGCTTACATTCGCAAGGTGCTGAAGTCGTTTCTCTCCCGCGCGTGGCGTCGGCCGGTGAGCCGCAAGGAAGTACGTCAGTATGTCGGATTTTACCGGAAACTGAGACCCGAATTTCCTGATCTGGAAAGCACCCTGAGGGAGTCGTTGGTGATGGCACTGATCGCGCCGGATTTTCTGTACTTACTCGAGCCGGCTGCAAGTAAACCCCGGCCACTCACCGCCCATGAGTTTGCGTCCCGCCTCTCTTATTTTCTCTGGAATTCTATGCCGGACAACGAACTACGGACGATGGCTGATACCGGTACGCTTTTCGACGAGGCAACCCTCTCGACACAGGTGACCCGAATGATAACCGATGAGCGTGCGAGCCGATTCATCGACTCGTATGTGGAACAGTGGCTGGACATCGACGCCATGAATCGTGTGGAGGTGGACACCAAGGTGCACCCCGACTTCCCCCGCAACAAGCGAATCGATCATCTGCGCGAAGTGATCCGCCGCGAGCCTGTAGAGTTCTTTGGTGAAATTCTTCGGAAAAACCTCAGCGCGGAGCATTTCATTCGTTCCGACTTTGTGATGCTCAATGATACACTGGCTCGCCACTATCGTTTTGATGGGGTGCACGGCGGAGCATTCCGGCCGGTGTCGACCAAACGCCAGTCGGTTAAGGCCAAGGCTAATAGAGGCGGGTTGCTGACGCAGTCGGCTATTCTACTCGGGGCCTCGACCGGTGGTGACTCACATATCATCAAGCGGGCAGTGTTCGTGCGAGAGCGCCTGCTCGACGACCCGCCAGATCCCCCCCCGCCAAACGTGCCCGAGTTGGAGACGGCCGAACCCGGCTTTGCCAAGCTGTCCATCCGTGAGCAGTTGAAGCAACACAACAACGACGCAGCTTGTTCCGATTGTCATCGCGGAATCGATGGTTGGGGGTTGGCGATGGAGGAGTACGATGCGCTTGGCCAATGGCGCACCGAGATCACCCGGAAACTGCCGGACGGCAAGTTGATCAAGCTGCCTCTCGAGACCTTGGCTAAGCTGCCGGACGGCCGCGAGATCGACGGCATGGAGGCGCTGAAAGATTATCTGCTTACCGAGCGACGTGAACAGTTTGCTCGCGCTTTCGTGGTGAAACTATTGACCTATGCGCTTGGCCGGTCACTCGAGTTTTCCGACGAAAAACACATCGATGCGTTGACCCATCGCTTCGCCGACGATAAAATGCGAGTACAGACTTTGGTTCAATCTATCGTGAAAAGCGAGGTTTTCCGCACTAAATAACAGCTCATGAGCCGTATTACATCCAAATCCTGGCAGTTTAATCGCCGCTCCTTTTTACGTGGCACCGGAGTGGCACTTGCATTGCCGGCACTCGACGCCATGGCCAAGGCCAAAACGGTGGCCGAGCCCCGTCGCTTGGCCGCGGTGTACTTTCCCTTCGGTGTTTCCATTCAGGAGGAAAAAAGCGAGAAGGCCGAGTGGGGATGGTTCCCCAAGGGCGAGGGCCGCGAATTCACTTTCAACAAGAGCCTTCAGCCGCTCGAGGCTTATCGGGATCAAGTGACCGTTCTCGGCGGACTGTCTCATCCGGAAGTGCGCAAGATCGGTGGGCACGACAGCGCAGACACATTCCTTACCGGTTGCGATCTGCTGAGCCGCGACCTGCACAATACCCAGTCGATGGATCAGGTCGCCGCGGAGCACTTCGCCGGTCAAACTCGGTTCGACTCGCTCGTGATGTCGACTGACGGTGGTGTGGGCGAGCCCACCCGATCCAGTACACTTTCCTACAACCTGCACGGCCGGCCGATCCCCGCGCTTAACCAGCCACAGCAGATCTTCGATCGCTTGTTCAGTGCGAGCGACCCTGATACCCGTCGTCACCGCCGTCGCTTGAAGAGCAGCGGCAGCCTGCTCGACCTCATCATGGATGACGCCGGCAAACTTCGGCGTCGCCTGGGCAAGTTCGACCAACAAAAATTTGACGAATACCTCGACTCCGTCCGGCAGGTAGAGAAACGCGTTGCCCGCGCCCAGCAGTGGATCGACATCCCCAAGCCAGGCCTAACCGACGCCGATCGCGAACGACTTCAACTCGATGCTGACTCAAAAGTGCCGACTGAGTATGTGGCCACCATGTACGAGTTGATGCACCTCGCGTTCATGACCGACTCCACCCGCGTGGCCACCTACCAGATCGCCAGCATGGGAGACGCCACCACTTTGGGAGGCAAGTTCCCGCAACTGCTCGGTATTGGGAAACACCTCCACGGTCTGGCTCACGACTGGAACAAGGCCGAGGGTGTCGAGCCGCTGGGTAAGTGGGATCGTTTTCTAGCGGAGCAGTTCGCCACCTTCCTTAATCGCATGTGCAAGACGCCGGCCGGACCGGAGAGTGATGCAACTTTGCTCGATCAAACTACCATTATTTATGGTTGCAGCAACAGCACCACGCACACGAACAAAAATTATCCCCTCGTGCTTGCTGGTGGACGTGGCCTTGGCTTCAAGCATGGCCAGTACCTCAAATACGGAGAAGACACACCGTTTGCAAACGTGTTTGCTACCATGCTCGAGCAAATCGGTGTCACCAACCGCTTCGCCGACAGCACCGGTAATCTTCCCGAACTTCTCGCCTAAAGAAAGCTTGGCCTCGCGGAGAAGATTTTGGTATGCGCTGCCGGCCGGCCGTTGAGCTACGTCGAGTTTCAGGAAACCGCCGACCTCCTCCGCAAACACGGCGGCAAGACGGGTGAAGAATTGAAAGCAGAAGGAAAATGAAATACTTACTGATCACAATCGCAGCCGTGGTGCTGGTGGGGTATGGAAGTTCTATGTCTTTTACTGAAATAATTTCTAACCCTTGGACTTTGGTTGGCATATTAACTAACTACGGCATCATATTAGCTAACCTCGGTATAGTTCTACCTGTCGTTCTTGTAATAATTATAGTTGGGTATTTCTTGGTGAAGTTTCTATTCCGTAAAAACAAATACGAAAAAAATTGAAGAATTGAAAGCCGAAAGGAAGTAATGATATTAAGATTTGGATGTGTGTTTTTAGGAACGCTAGGCTTATTTGCTTTTTATGAAATTGGAATCAAAGAGTGGTTCTCGTGGGTGACATTAGCGGGTTCAATCTTATTTATATCCCACGCACTCAATCCGAAATGGAGTAATAGGATTCTAATGTGGTTCATGAATACAGTGTTTAAGGCAGGATTGGAACCGATTGGCCAAGCGTGCGCGAATGGGAATATGAAAATGGTAAGCGGATATCTCAAGGCCAAATCTGACCCAAACATTACTAATGAAAATCAATTAACACTTTTGGATATTACCATAGAAAATAATCATGACGAAATTGCCGAACTTGGAGTGGTCCCCAAAAATGGTACCAGGTGTTATGAGAGTATGCGACGCGACGCGTTGCCATACATGAGATGAAGAAAAAGAGACATACACCAGAACAGATCATAAAGAAGGTAAGGGCCATTGAGGTGATGGTCGGGCA
>JABGZB010000179.1 GCA_018674955.1 Verrucomicrobiota bacterium
AGCGACGAACGTCGCGTTGTCACAAGAAGATGAATCCCCCAAGGCCCAATGTCAACGACAGCACTTGACCAAGGGCCTGGTTTAGCGGACGCCTACTTGGCCGGTTTTGGGGCTGTACACGTATCGCATGCCCCGAGGGGGTCGCGGCGGTCTTGGGAAGTAGCCTTCGGTCACCAATTCGTTAAGAGCCTTGGGATATCGACCTTCCACAGCTTGGAATTGCTTGATGGCGTTTTGGATATTGGCCAAGTTGAGGCTTTTCTCGGACGATTTCTTGGCTTTGCCGACTGCGCCGACGTAGTCCAATGGCGCGGTCAACGGATTGCCGGCTGAGGATGATTCCTCTTTTTCGGGCGCTTGATCCTTGGGTGTCTCACTCGAACCTCCGCAGGCACACAGGCCAATCGCCAGTGTAAGTGAGGTTATCCAGATTGTTTTCATAACAGCGGAAATGTTGTCTTGAGCGCGTGGATTGTCAATCGGCATTATGCGGCTTTGGCTGGGCCTGCCGCCACTCTTTCCGGTTCACTTTTTTTGGCGATTGAATGTGGACGAATGCCCCCTTTTTGTTGCCGACAACGATGTCCGGCCAGCCGTCGGCGTTCATGTCGGTGGCCATCACTTGTGTACCGATGCCAGAGTCGTTGTCGATGAGATGCGGAACCCAATCGACGCCGCGCTTTTTCGTGCGGCGCAGCTCGAACCAGTACAGCACTGCCGCTGCGTTCGGCTCAGCGTCGCCGCGCGGGCCGTGCGCCCAAAATCGCTTGCCAGTCACGATGTCCAGCAATCCGTCCCGATTCATGTCCACAAGATCGATCCCGTGCAGTTGACTGAACTTAACGCCGTACCGGTTCTCCTCCGGCTTAGCGTTCATGAATGTGTGCGCGACGAATGTGATGCCGCCGTCTTTCGGCTGGTTTTCGTACCAGCACAAACCGTAGCCGTGCGCAGCGAGCGAAGTGATCACGTCGTTGTCACCGTCGCCGTCCACATCGTAGGCGTACATCTGCGCGCCACCGCCGGGCGAAAACGGGAACGCGTGAAACAGCCATTGCGGATCGCCCTCAAGCGACGCCGGTTGCTCCCACCATCCGTTTTTCTCCATGATGTCGCGGCGGCCGTCACCGTTGACATCCCCCACGCCCATGCCGTGCGTGAACCGCTGCCAACTGCCCTTGGGCGTGACGCGGTGAACCGTCCACGGCTGATCCGGGTGATGCCAATTTGGCTCGGCGTAAATGAAGTGGCCTTCCGAGTTGCAGACAATCTCCGGCTTGCCGTCGCCGGTGATGTCGGTGAAGTGCGGCGACTCGTTGTCGGTGATGGCCAGCGCGATGTGCTTCTTCCAGTGGCCTAGTTTGCCTTTCGGGTTTTCGTACCACGGCGACTCCGCGCCGGGAAAGCCCAGCACGAGCACATCGTCCCACTCATCTCCGTTGATGTCGTGAACGAAGCACAAAAAATTCTGTGAGTAGGCGTTGCGCCCACTCAGCGCACCGGCGAAACCGGGCACGGTGGTTTCCTTGCCATCGGCGCCCTTCAGCTTGAACGACTCGGTGGCGGGATAAATCTCGTGGCGCTGCTTGTAGTCCGGCCCGGCGTGCCAGTAAGGCCCGACAACGAGATCGGCGTGCCCGTCGCGGTTGAAATCCCCGGCGGCACCGCCCTCGGCCCAAAAGTGCGGAGTGGCTTGGTGTTTCGTCCAAGTGTGAATGTGATAATCCCTCGCTTGGCCAAGCGAGGCGGCCAAGACCAGTCCGGCGACAACAAAAGGAGAATGGCACATGCAGCATTTTTGGCACCGTCGCCCGGCGCGGTCAAGCGGCGCGGGACACATCTCACTCGCCGCGCTTGGCCAAGTTTGTTATCCTGTCGGCGGATGATTGGACGCTACACCCGTCCCGAGATGCGGGACATCTGGACTGAACAGCGAAAGCTAGAAATCTGGCTGGAGATTGAGCTGCTCGCCGCCGAGGCGCTCTGCAGCGAGAGTCTCGTGCCAAAGGCACACCTTAAGCAAATGAAGGCCAAGGCGGCGTTTAGCATCGCGCGCTGCCGTGAACTTGAGAGCACGCTCAACCACGACGTCATCGCGTTCACCACAAACGTCAGCGAGAATATCGGCGAACCAGCGAGCCGCTGGCTGCACTATGGGCTGACGAGCAGCGACATCATCGACACCACGTTTGCGGTGCAAATGAGCGAGTCGGTGAAAATTCTCATCGCCGACGTGAAGCGCCTCCGCAAAATCATTGCCGCCAAGGCGCGCAAGCACAAGTTCACGCCGATGATCGGCCGCAGCCACGGCATCAATGCCGAGCCGACGACGTTCGGCCTCAAGATGGCGCTGATGTTCGACGAGTTTGGCCGCGCGCTCGAACGACTCGAGACCCTCAAACCGCGCGTTGCCATCGGCAAACTCTCCGGCGCTGTCGGCACCAACGCCCACCTCTCACCAAAGATCGAGTCGTTCGTTTGCCGCAAGCTTGGCCTCAAGGCCGCGCCGATCGCGACACAGGTTGTACAGCGGGATATTCACGCCGAGTTCATGACGACAGTCGCTCTTGTCGGCGCGAGCATTGAGCGGTGGGCGACCGAATTCCGGCACCTCCAGCGCACCGAGGTACTCGAGGCCGAGGAGTATTTTGCCAAGGGCCAAAAAGGTTCGAGTGCTATGCCGCACAAGCGCAACCCCATCACCGGCGAACGCCTCACCGGCCTGGCCCGCGTGCTGCGCGGCAACGCGCTCGCCGCGCTCGAGAACGTCGCCCTTTGGCACGAACGCGACATCAGCCACAGCTCCGTCGAGCGCGTGATTTTCCCTGACTCCTGCACGCTGCTCAACTACATGCTCAACAAGCTGACCAATCTCACCAAGGGATTGATCGTGTACCCGAAAAACATGCTCAAAAACCTTGGCCAATCGCTGGGCATGTGGAACTCGCAGTCGGTGCTGCTCGCGCTCATCCGCAAGGGACTCACCCGCGAAGAGTCGTACTCGCTCGTCCAGCGCAACGCCATGGAGACGTGGAAAACCAAGCACGACGGCCGCAACGACGCCGATTTCCTCACGCAACTGCTGTCAGACCCCGAGGTCGCCAAACATTTCAAAAAAGGCGAACTGGAAAGCATCTGCACCACTGATTTCCACTACAAACACATCGAGTCACGCTTCAAAAAACTTGGGCTGTGAACCATGCCCTCGACAACAAAACTATCGTCATCGTCGGCGGGACGACGGGGCTAGGCTTGGCCTCGGCCAAGGCGTTCGTCGGCGAGGGGGCGCGAGTGGTCTTAGTCGGACGAAATGCCGACAGTGTGAGCCAAGCGGAGTCGGCACTTGGCCAAGCGGCTCGCGGCTTGACCGGTGACGCGACCGACCCGAAAACCACCGCCGAGGCGATCGGCTTGGCCAAGCGGGAGTTCGGTGGATTCGACGGCCTGTATCACGTTGCCGGTGGCAGCGGGCGCAGCATGGGCGACGGCCCCCTGCACGAGATCAGCGACGACGGTTGGAGGCAAACGATCGACCTGAATCTCACCTCAGCCTTCAACTCGAACCGCGCCGCCCTTCGGGAGTTCGCTGCGCTTGGCCAAGGTGGCGTGATTCTCAATATGACTTCCGTGCTGCCCGACTCCCCTGCACCGAAATATTTTGCAACGCACGCCTACGCGGCGGCCAAGGCGGGGATCGTTGGCCTCACCAAATCGGCGGCGGCGCACTACGCCACGCAAAACATCCGAGTGAACGCCGTCGCGCCGGCGCTGGTTGCCACGCCGATGTCCGGCCGCGCCCAAGCGAACGACGAAATCATGAGCTTCATCAAATACAAACAACCGCTGGATGGCGGCCGGATCGGCGTGCCGGAGGACTTAGACGGCGCGGCGGTTTTCCTGATGTCCGACGCCGCCAAGTTCGTCACCGGCCAAGTGCTGGCGGTCGATGGCGGCTGGAGTGTCAGCGAGGGGATCGAATGAGTTACACAATCGGGATCGACCTCGGCGGCTCATGCGTCAAGGCAGTCGTCGTCATGCCGGACGGCAAAACGTTGACCAACCACAATCTACCCTTCGACGCCGAGGCGGATATGGAGTGGGCCAATCGCCTCCGTGAACTCGTTCAATCAATCGAGGAGAATCAGGACGGCAAGCCGGACAACATGGGTTTTTCGGCGCCGGGGCTGGCGGCACCGGACGGCAGTTGCATCACACACATGCCGGTACGGCTTGAGGGTCTTGTCGGCTTGAATTGGCAAAAGTTTTTTGATTTCGGCAAGGCGATCCCGGTGTTGAACGACGGCCACGCCGCCCTCCTCGGCGAAGCTTGGCTCGGGGCGGCGAAGGGATTCCAGACCGTCATCCTGCTGACGCTTGGTACGGGCGTTGGCGGCGCGGCGCTCGTCGAAGGCAAGCTGCTGCGAGGGCGCACCGGCAAAGCCGGTCACTTTGCCCACACCAGCCTTGGCCCGGACGGCCCACAGGACGATTGCGGATGCCCTAGCAGCCTCGAGTTGGCGATTGGCAACTGCAGCATTCCGGAGCGATCCAACGGCCGTTTCACCCACACATGGGAAATGATGGATGCGATTGAGAACGGCGACGACGAGGCGGAGGAAATTTGGCTCAAGTCGGTCAAGGGACTGGCTACGGCAATCTGTTCGTTCTCAAACATCCTCGACCCAGAGGCGGTCATCCTCGGCGGCGGAATTGCCAAGGCCGGCGACCGGCTTTTCGTGCCGCTGCGAGAGCACCTCGAGCCACTGCTCTGGAAGACGGACAACTACGAACTGAAGCTGCTGCCTGCGCAACTGGGCGACCTCGCCGGTGCGTACGGGGCCGCCGCCAACGCAATGGGAGTTTAAATATCGAGCAGGGACTCGGCTGCGGCCACCGATGCGGCCTCATTTTCCTGGAGGATAGTTTGCCATCCGCGGCTCTTGCCGGTCTCTATGTTTTCCGGCCGGTCATCGATGTACAATATCGACGCACCTGACTCGCCGGTTCGCTGCTCGACGACTTCGTAAATTGGCGTGTCCGGCTTCATACCTCCCTCCTCGAACGACAAAACATAATTGTCAAACACACTGTAAAACGGAAACCCTTCGCGGATGTGTCCGATCGCAATTTCGTTGGTGTTGGAAAAAACGCAGGTCGGAATGCCGTACGGTTTCAATCGCTCGAAAAACTCGATCATCGTTTCCATCGGCGAAAAAATATCGGCGAAGATGCTGACGAACTCCGAACGGTCGCCGCGAAAACCGGCGCCATCCCGGATCGCCACATAAAACTCATCGGTCGTAATCTTGCCGGACTCGTAATCAATCTGCATCGGTGAGTCGACCAAGCGCTGGATTTCTTCCAAGCCGGCTTCGCTGCGCTTGGCAAACCGGCGAATGGCAATGCTGTAATCAAAATCGACCAGCACCTTTCCGAGGTCAAAAACAACAACCTTTGGTTCGTTCATAATTTACTAAGCGTCAAGCTCACGGCGGCCCTTGAGCGCCTGGCTCAGTGTCAACTCGTCGGCGAATTCCAGCCCGCTCCCCGCCGGCAAGCCGTGCGCAATGCGCGTTACTTTCACACCGGGCTTGGCCAACCGCTTGGCCAAGTAGAACCCGGTGGCATCACCTTCGACATCGGTACCCAGCGCGATGATGACTTCGTCCATTGTCCCGTTGGCCAAGCGAAGCTCGAGTTGGGCCACCCGTAATTCCTCCGGGCCAATGCCGTTCATCGGTGAGATTTTGCCGCCTAGCACGTGGTAGTGGCCGCGGAACGCGCCGGACTTTTCAACGTTCAAAATATCGACCGCGCGCTCGACGACGCAGACGGTACGCTCGTCGCGCGCCGGGTTGGCGCAAATACTGCACGGCGACTTTTCAGCCAAGCCGCCGCACTGCGAGCACTCGATGATCTTGTCGCGTGAGGTGACGAGTACGCTGGCCAGGCGCCTGACCACGGCGGTGTCGGCCTGTATCAAATGAAGGGCAAGTCTCTCGGCGGAGCGCGGGCCGATGCCCGGTAGGCGGTTGAGTTCCGCCACCAACACCGCAAGCGGTTCGGGGAGCGAGGTCACGGGCCAATATCAGAGACCCGGCAAGCCCATTCCGCCGCCCATTCCGCCGGTGAGTTTGCCCATCTCGGAGGACTGCGTCTCGCGCCCCTTATCGAGCGCTTGGTTGACCGCACCGAGCACCATGTCCTCGAGCATCGAGATGTCCTCCGCGTCCACTGCGTCGGGGTCGATCTGGATGGACTTGACCACGCCGTCGCAACTTGCGGTGACCTTGACCGCGCCGCCACCGCTTGAGGCCTCGACGAATTGATCGGCCAACTGCGCTTGAGCCTCCTGCATTTGCCGCTGCATCTTGGCGGCCTGTTTCATTAATTTACCAATGCTTGCCATGTTAAATTTTTTTGGGTCACTTACGCACCTCGACGATTCTGCCCCGGAACAGTTCCATCGCCTTTTGAATAAGCGGATCGTTTTTGAATTCCTCCGGGTCTAGCTTCACCGGTTGGGGAGCAGCCTTCGGCATCTCCGGCTTCGCGCGCACAGCTGCTGGCAGCTCATCAATCGGTTCGAGCACTGGAGCCGCTGTCCGGCCTCCCGGCGGCGGTTTGCTGGTGAAACTGAACTGCACATCCGCGTGGCCAAGCGCGGCGATTTGCTCCGAGAGCATCTCGTGGTTCCGCCGGTTGTCCACCAACGTGAGGTGCTCCTCGGTGACACCGATCACAAAGACGCCCTTTGAAAACGACACGGCGTGCGCCTGTTGAAAGTAGGTCTGCATGAACGGGCTGGCCTTGCTGGCGGCAGCGACGAGCTGCGCCCAAAGCACCTGCAAATCAAAGGCTTCCGTCGGCTTGGCGGGCGTTGGTTTGGGGGTTGGCTTGGTCGGCGCGCTTGACTTGGCGACCGGTTGCGGCGCGGCGGTGGGCACCGCTTGGCCGGTGGATGGCTGCTCGTTGTCACGTAGTTTCTGCAATTGGCCAAGCACCTCGTCGATGCCCAGCGCCGACATTGACTGCGCCGCCTTGAGCAGCGACACCTCGATCAAAATCTTTTTCGACGTGGTCAATCGCAACCGCCCTTCGCAGTCCGTCAACACATCCAGCACTCGAACCAGCGCCTGCTCGTTGCCTAGCTTGGCCCCGGCCTGGAGAGCGGCGGCCTCGGCTTCGCTGATCTCGAGCAGCGAAAGATCGCCCTTCGACACGACAAACACGAGGCGGTTTCGAAAGTGCCCCAACAGGTCGCCGACCAAGCGGCCGAGGTCTTTGCCTTGGCTGGCGAGCGCGTTGAGTTCGCTCAGCGTCGTCGTCGAGTCGCCGTTGAGGACAGCCTCGGCAAGCGCGAACAACTGCCCCTGCGCCGTCAGGCCGAACATCGAAAGCACGTCCGGCTCGGTGATGTTATCGCCGCAAAAACTGATGAGCTGGTCGAGCGCCGACTCGGCGTCGCGCATGCAGCCTTCTGCGCCGCGCGCGATGGCGTACAAAGCCCCCTCGTCGATCGTCACTTTTTCCTCGCCGCAAATGTACTTGAGATGTTTGGCGATGAGGCTGACCGGAATGCGCCGGAGGTCGAAGCGTTGGCAGCGCGACATGATCGTCGGCAGCACTTTCTCCGGCTCGGTGGTGGCGAACATGAACTTCACGTGGGCCGGCGGCTCCTCCAGCGTCTTGAGCAGCGCGTTGAACGCCGCCGTGGTGAGCATGTGCACCTCGTCGATGATGTAGATTTTAAACTTCGACGAAGCCGGCGCGTACACGCAGGTCTCCCGCAACTCGCGCACTTGCTCGACGCCGTTGTTGCTGGCGCCGTCAATCTCGAGAACGTCGATCGAGCGGCCCTCGGCGATCTCGATGCACTTGATGTCGTCATCGGGAAAATCGATTTTCGGGCCGTCAGTGCAGTTCAGGCACTTGGCAAAAATCCGCGCCAATGTCGTCTTGCCGGTGCCGCGCGGCCCGCAGAACAGATAGGCGTGCGCGATACGCTCGCCGCTGATGGCGTTGGCCAACGTCTGGCTGACGTGATCTTGGCCGACGACATCGCTGAAGCGCTGCGGACGGTATTTGCGGGCTATGACCTGATAAGACACCGGCGGCAGCCTAACCGCTCGACCCGACCCAGAAAAGCGCAATGCGCCTGGCACTCAATTCTTGAATGTCCGCTGCAAATCTGCTCACTTGGCCAAGCGCGGTTTCCGCGCTTACCCAAAGATGGCACACGATATCGAACCACGATTGGCAGTTTGCAGTTGGTCGTTGCAACCCGAGACACCCGAGGCGCTCGTCGCCCACCTACGCGAAATCGGCATTCCGCGCGTCCAACTCGCGCTCGATCCGCTACGCGAAAACCCCGATGCCTGGGGCAAAACCGCCGTGTTGCTCGACGCCGAGGGCATCGAGATCGTCTCCGGAATGTTCGGCACTATCGGCGAAGATTACTCGTCGCTCGACGCCATCCGCGAATCCGGCGGCGTCGTGCCGGACGAACATTGGGACGCCAACTGGACGAACATCCAAGCCGTCGCAAGCATCGCCGCCGGGCTTGGCCTGAAAATTGTCACCTTCCACGCCGGCTTCCTGCCGCACGAGGAGAGCGATCCCGGCTTTGCCAAGCTGCTCGGCCGCATCACGCAGATCGCCGACGTGTTTGAGGCCAATTCCATCGAGCTTGGCTTCGAGACTGGGCAGGAAACCGCCGACACGCTGCGGCTCTTCCTCGAGAAACTCGACAGACCAAGCGTCGGCGTCAACTTTGACCCAGCGAACATGCTGCTCTACGACAAGGGCGACCCGATCGACGCGCTCGAGACGCTCGCGCCGTTCCTCAAGCAGTGCCACATCAAAGACGCCACGCAGACTAAAGAGGCAGGCACATGGGGCGCGGAAGTCACCGTCGGCACCGGCGAGGTCGATTGGCCGGCGTTCTTTGCCACCTTGGCCAAACTCGGCTACGAGGGCGACTGCTGCATCGAGCGCGAGGCCGGCGAGCAACGCGTTGCCGACATCAAAACCGCCCGCAAATTCGTCACCCAACTAAATTAACCCGGCGATCGATTTGTGCCCTTTGCAAATAAACATCTGATTATTTTTACCCTCATCCGGCCTTCAGCCACCTTCTCCCTGCAGGGAGAAGAAATCAAGAGGGACACACGCTTGGCCAAGCTCCCTCTCCCAGCGGGAAAGGGTTGAGGAGAGGGAGAGCGCAGAAAATTATAATGGCATTTTGCACACGATTAATTCGCTAAAATAATAACACCATGGCAAACGACAACATTAACATCGGCATCGTCGGGCTTGGCTTCATGGCCGCGATGCACATCCGTGCCTACCGCGAAATCGACGGCGTCAACGTCGCGGCAATCTGCGACCTCGACCCCGAGCGGCTCAAGGGCGACTTCACCAAAGCCCTCGGCAACATCGACTCCGGCGAACCGGTCATTCTTGATATGTCTCAGGTCAAAGCCTATCAAGATTTCAAAGAACTCCTCGCCGACGACTCGATCGATGCCATCGATATCTGCACACCCACTCGCACGCACCTGTTCATGGCCAAGCCGGCGCTTGCCTCGGGCAAACACGTGATTTGTGAGAAGCCACTCGCGCGAAACATCGCCGACGCAACAGAACTCGTCGAGGCCGCCGAACAGGCCAAGGGCCAATTCATGGTGGGCATGTGCCTGCGCTTTTGGCCGCAGTGGGCATGGCTCAAGGAGGCAGTCGTCAGTGGCCGCTATGGCAAAGTGCAGGCCGCCCATTTCCAGCGAATTGCCGAACCACCCGCTTGGGGACAAGCGATTTACTTCGACGGCAAAACATCCGGCGGCGCGTTGTTCGATCTGCACGTGCACGACACCGACTTCGTGCAGCACGTCTTCGGCCGGCCAAAATCGGTTTACTCAACCGGCTTCACCAAGGTCAGCGGCGCGATCGACCATGTGCTGACTCAGTACGAGGTTGAGTGCGGAGCCAAGGTCAGCGCCGAAGGCAGTTGGGCGATGACGCCGGGCTGGGGGTTTAACATGTCGTACCGCGTCATCTTCGAGCGTGCCACCGCTGACTACGACGTTGGCCGCGAAGACGAGCCGCTGCGCCTCTTCGAGGAGGGCAAAGAAAAGCAGGTGATCGAGTGCGCTGGCACCGATGGTTACGCCGGTGAGTTGGCGCACTTCATCGACAGCATCCGCTCCGGCAAAACGCCCAGCGTCTCCGCAGCAGAAGGTCTTTGCACCGTGGAAATTTGCGCCGCCGAGGAGCAGTCCGTCCTAACCGGCCAATCTGTAAAACTCGACTAAGTTTCACAAATCCTTTTGCAACACTCGCTGACATAACGCCGGTAGCACCACCAGCGTCAGCGCGGTTGCGGTGAGAATGCCACCGATAACCACCGTGGTCACCGGCAAGAAGCCAAGCGACGCAACCAATCCTGTCATCAGCACGGGGCGCAACCGCGTGAGAGCACCTTCAAGGACGACTTCCCCGAGCGGTCTGCCCTGTTCGCGAAGTTGGTTTATGAACGTGACCAGAACCAAGCCGTTCAGCAGCGCCACACCCGTCAACGCGATGAATCTAACCGCCGCCGAGATGGAAAATGGCAGTCACCGCAACCACACCTGTCAAGCGCTGCTTGAGAGAGAAAGTCTCAAGCGGGAACACAGGTTTTTTGCTGTATTCCCGAAATACCTCTTGTCATTCAACTTTTTCTTGGTAATTTGTCCGCCCTTTTTTATGAAGGCAGACTTACATCCGGAATATGTGGAATCGTCGATTCGTTGCGCTTGTGGCAACGAAATCAAGACGCGTTCCACCAAACCCACCATGCTCATCGGCATTTGCAACGATTGCCATCCGTTCTACACCGGCCAACAGAAATTTGTTGATACCGCCGGTCGTGTGGACAAGTTCCAGCAGCGCTTGGCCAAAACCAAAGCCGCTCGCGAGGCCGCCAAGGAAGCCTCCAACCAAAAGCGCAAAAAGAAGAGCCTTTAGCCAGTTTTCAGCAGTTCGCCCGCGGCAGAGAATCTGTTTTCTCCCGCGGGCGTTC
>JABGZB010000180.1 GCA_018674955.1 Verrucomicrobiota bacterium
ACCTTTGTTGGCACAATTTTTTTCAATGCCATCAGCGCTGCTCCCTCCACTGCCGACAAGGCCGGCGACTCGACGGCATGCGTGCGCTTAGCCTTGGCTGATAATTCCGTCACGAACGACTCGCGCACTTGCGTGTTATTCGCCAACACAGACCCGCTGACGTGGACCACCCCGGACCACTTGGCCGAGTCCAGCCTGGCCACCAACGGTTCGCAAAGCGTGGCCAAGTGCACCCCCGCCCGCCGGAGGATGCTCAACCAAAACGGCTGTTCGTTCAAATCGCTTGTGGCAACGAACTGGCTCAGCCCGGCCAAGCGCTTGGCCGACTCGACCTCGGAGTAAATCGCGGGAACCAATTTTTGAAACTCCGGGATGTTAAAATAACGGCAAATCAAATCTGTCAAACCGGTGGACTGGATTCCGTTGCAGGACTCGACACTTGCGTGTGTTAACACCTCGTTGGCAATCCAATGGGCGCTCCCGGGGTCGCCGCCGATCATTGGCCCCAAGCCTCCGGTGGTCTGGCAGCATCCGTTACCGTCCATGGCGGCCGCGATGGATCCCGTGCCGGAAACCACCAGCAGTCCCGGCGCCCCAAGGGTCGCTCCATATAGCGCGGTGACAACATCGCCGACAACGGTCAACCGATCCGCTGGCAACAGTCCGCCGCAGACGTTGGGCGCCTCGGCAGGGTCGAGTGACGTGAACAGGGAAGCCGTGCCGACAACCGTCTGCTCCGCAGCCGAGCCCAAACCGTGTTCATCACTGAACTGTTGAATTATATCCGCAAGGGATGCCCTGAATTTGCCGGAGGATGTCGTGTTGTAATTCAGCGGCCCGCCACTGACCTCTCCGAGGAAGTCGCCATCGACGGACACGGCGATGGCCCGGCTGCGCGTGCCGCCGCCGTCGATGCCAATGACAAACGACACCGCCATCAGGCAGAGCCCCCCCTTTCGTTGAGCCGTTTTCCAAGATAGATGGCTTGATTCTCTCCGCTCCCGTCACGGGCCAATTCTTCAAATCCCAGTTTCAAATAAAAACGATGGGCACGATCGTTTTTTGCGCTCATGCCCAAGTGCACGCCCGGCGACCCCTTGGCAGCTATCTTGGAGGCAACCTCGTCAATCATCCTGCGGCCAAGGCCCCTGCCCTGCGCCCTTGGCACAAGGTCGATATGCAACTGGGAGGGGTACAACTCATACGGTTCCGGGCAGTAGTAATCCGGGTGATGGTATAGGTGATAAACCTGCTCCAACGGCGTCCATCGGGATGGGTCGCCATTGGGTTCAGGGAAATCTTGAGTTAATTCCGGCCGCCATTCCTGTTCATATCGGTCATATAGTTGCCGTGAATCCATCGCCCCGAGACAATAGCCGCAGACCCCCTCGTTGTCCTCGAGCACCAGAGCCAAGTCCGGCTCATACTTCAGATACGGCCCCACATAAATTCTCGCAAGCGCATCGGGATCTTCGGTGAACAGCGCCTCCCCGTCATCTCCGTGGTCGCCGGTTTTCAGGCAGACCCAGTAAGCCGCTTCCCTGTCCGCGGGCGTTGCTTTTCTGATTTTAAATTCTTCCGGCATCGTATTGGGCTACTCACCAGCGGACACCAACGCTCCGTCGGCCCGGAACGAAATGAGTTGCTGCAACCGTTTCACAAGACCTCCCCGGTAGGTACCCGGCAGATAGCTCTCCGAGCGACAGAGCTCAGTTGCAGGGTCTCCGCCCACCAGTTTCCAGTCCATGTACTGCTCAATCATTTCCAGTTCCTCACGCAGTTCCCAAACCTGCCGGTTGAAGGCATAAAACAGTTCCCGGCGGTGAACCTCGGTCAACTTGCGAGCCAACTCAACAACTTGGCGAATTCGTTTCCGAAGCCGGCTCTGCCTGTCGCCCCAATCATCGGTCGATTGCGTTACGATAAAACAAACATCCTGATAAAGTTGCTCCGCAAGTTCGCCATTTTCATGTGGCAAATAATATGCGTCACACATCAGCGTCAAGTCATCGAGTGTGACACCGTCTTCGCCTACGCTTGAAAAGCGAGGCAACCAAGCCGCGAGCGCCTCCTCGTAGGCGTTTCGACTGTTCCACGAATCGGAGGCCCGCAGATAGCCGGCCAATGTTTTAAGGGCAACATAATTGGCCTCGAACTCGCAATTCGGGTTGATCAGGAATCCGCCTACCTCCTCCCGCAGTTCGAGCGATCGCCCAGAGTACGGCCCGAGAAAAACCCGCGTCATGTCGTAGTCGTTCGCGTGCAGATTGTCCCAAATAACCGGCTTGCGCTGTATCGTTTCCCTCAACTCACTGACACTCTCGATGCTTATCTCACGGGATATAATTTCAGGCCCGGTCCAGAACAGATCAATATCAGAGTCAAGATACCGGCCCACTTTGTCCAAATAATTCGCCCCCCCGTGTTGATTGTCCGCCATCCGCTGGCAGTAGGGTGTGGGGCAAAAAACCAACCTGCCGCCCGACTTGGCCAGAAACTCGCTGTAGATGGCATTGGTCATCTCACACTGCGCCTTGGCCAAGCTGCCAAATGCGGCACTGTCAGCCTCCGCCATTTCGCCGGGGATGTCGTCAAAAAGGATCGCGAACGACCGGCAGCCTGCGTCGAGCAGTTGACGGAACCGCGCCTGCAGCAATTCCATCTCCGAGTCATCCGAGTAACGAATCGTCAAACCGGGAGCGATACCATAAAGGAAGTCAATATCATGAGTCCGACAGGACTCGATGAGTGTACACAACCCTTGCAACTCATCGCCGGTGTAAAGCTCCCGCCACAACGCCCGGTGCTTGAGATCAT
>JABGZB010000181.1 GCA_018674955.1 Verrucomicrobiota bacterium
GACTGTATGCATTCCCCTGTCATCAGCGCAGGTATCGCAAAGACCATTACGAAAAAACCCTGTCACGGGATTTTTTGAGCAGGGTTCTAATTCCCCTCCAAGAACGTTCGACGCCATGCCGCAAGCTAGCAAGGAACCCGCTGGAGACAAAGAAAACTAGAGCTGCTGGAACTGATTTTTTTGCAAAATAATTTTCTGACACCAAAACCCATCACCACTCCTCCGGCGCTTCAAAAGACCTCCCTCCCCTCCCCCTTCGATTTCAGACCATTTCAGACCACTTGATGTTCGCAATGTTGCGCATTCTTACATTTTATGATTATTTCCCCGTGTGTATCAATGCGTTCAAACTCAAACAGTTGCGAACGGTGGCGCAACATGGGTAAAGTCCCCGAGAGGGTTCGAATCCCTCTTCGCCCACCATTTTCAATCCTCCCCAGTCCCTGTTGGGGGGCTGGTTGAGTGACCGGTTATGTTTGGATTTTTTGCAAAACGACGGCGGAAGAAAATTCGGGAGGGAGATTTCCCCGGCGCCTGGGCGGAAATCCTGGAAACGAACTTCCCCATCCACCGGCAACTCTCGGCGGCGGACCAGCGGGAGTTGCATGGGCACATCCTTGTTTTTCTCTACGAGAAAATGTTCGAGGGCTGCGGCGGGCTTGTGATCGATGACGAGATCCGGGTGACCATCGCCGCGCAAGCCTGCATCCTGTTGCTCCACCGCGAGCCGGCCTACTACCCTACGCTGCGCACGATCCTCGTTTACCCCAGCTCGTACCTCGCGAAGCATCCTCACGACGAGAAAAAGAAGCATCATCGCCTTGGCGAGTCGTGGCAGTTCGGGCCGGTCGTGCTCGCTTGGGACTCGAGCCAGCGCGGCAGCAAAAACGCCTTTGACGGCCACAACGTGGTGATCCACGAGTTCGCCCATCAACTCGACCAAATGGACGGCGCGGCCGACGGCGCGCCCACGCTTGGCCAAGGGGAAGAGCGGGGCCAGCGCAGGCAACTGTACCGCTCGTGGGCACTGGTATTCAGCCGCGATTTTGAGTGCCTGCAGAAGAAGGCGGCCAAGGGCAAAAGGACCGTGATCGACCATTATGGCGCAACGAACCCGGCGGAGTTTTTCGCGACTGCCACCGAGGCGTTCTTTGAGAAACCACGGCAGTTGAAAAAGAAAAGACCGGAGCTTTATGAAGAACTCCGATCCTATTACAAGCAGGATCCCGTGGCGTGGCACGGGAACCGCGATTGTTAAATTGTAAACGGCCTACCAGTTGTCGCGTCGTCCGCCGCCACCACCGCCACCAGCGCCACCGCGATAACCGCCACCGCCGCCGCCACCACTACGGCCGCCACCGCCGCCGCCGCGATAACCGCCGCCGCCGCCGCCACGGCCGCTGCCGCCGCCGCCGTCACCGCGCTCCTCACGCTGCCGGGCCTCGTTCACGGTCAGTTTGCGTCCCATGAAATCCTGACCGTCGAATTTCTCAACGGCAGCCTTGGCTTCCTCGTCACTGGAATAGGTCACGAAGCCGAAGCCGCGTGATCTGCCCGTGTCGCGATCATTTACGACCACTGCGTCAGTGATCGTGCCGCATTCTCCGAAAGACTCCCGGAGATCGTCATCTGTGGCGTCCCAATTCAGGCCGCCCACGAATATTTTATTTCCCATAATAACTTTTTCTCGGCGATAACCCGAACTGGGAAATCGCCACTCCCCTAGACGGTGAAGCCGGCTCCAGCGCTTGGCAAGCTGTAAAAGTCAGCCCGATGTGATTTTCGTGTACGCCACGCCCTCATTTATCGTGGGGGTCTCAGGCCTCCCCTTGTAGCGATAAATCAGGTCGAGATTGCGAATCCCCAGCAGATGCAGCACCGTCGCGTGCAGATCGTGAACGTGCAGCCGATCCTCCGTCGCCCGCAGCCCAAGCTCATCCGTCGTGCCGATCACCTGCCCGCCCTTCACACCGCCGCCGGCCATCCACATGGTGAAACCGGTGGGGTTGTGGTCGCGGCCGTCGCCCTTCTCGCTCATCGGCGTGCGGCCAAACTCGCCGCCCCAGATCACCAGCGTCTCCTCCAGCAAGCCGCGCGACTTGAGGTCCTTCAGCAGCCCGGCAGTCGGCAGATCGCTCTGGCGACATTGACGCGAATGGTTTTCCTCCATCTTCGAGTGCGAATCCCACTTGCTGCCCGCGCCATGGTAAATCTGCACGAACCGCACGCCACGCTCAACCATTCGCCGCGCCAACAGGCAGCACCGCCCGAACGGCTCCGTGTCCTTGTTGCCGAAGCCGTAAAGCCGCTTGGTCGCGTCCGTCTCGCTGGTCAAGTCCACCGCCTCCGGCGCGGTCGCCTGCATGCGGTAAGCCAGCTCGTAACTGCGGATGCGCGCCTCGAGCTCGCTCTGGTGCTCGCGCGTCGCTTGGTGTTGCTCGTTGAGCCGCCGCAACAACTCTAGCTTTCGCCGGTGTGTCGCCGTCGTGACGCCTTTAGGAATGTTCAAGTGCCGGAACGGTTCCGTGCCGGGGCTGAGCCGGATGCCCTGATACGCCGCCGGCATGAAACCGGCGCTCCAATTGCGCGGGCCGTTCACCGGCGTAGATTTGGTGTCGGTCATCACGACGAACGCCGGCAGGTTTTCATTCTCGGTGCCGAGTCCGTAATTCACCCACGACCCGAGGCACGGTCGGCCGGCGAGCGGTTGGCAGGTGTTCATTTGGCAGACACCGCCCGAGTGGTTGATGCCGTTGGTCCAGCAGGAGCGAATCACCGCCAAATCATCGACACACTCGGCCGTATGCGGCAGCCAGTCGCTCACCCAGATGCCGCTTTGGCCGTGGCGCTTCCACTTTCGGGGGCTGGCGAGTAGCGGAGATTCCGCCTCGCCCATCGCCGTGATCGGCCGCTTGAAACTTTCCGGCATCCGCTGCCCGGAGAGTTTGTTGAGCAGCGGCTTGGGGTCGAACAAATCGATGTGGCTCGGCCCGCCCTCCATGAACAGGAAAATGACATTCTTCGCCTTGGGTGCGAACTGCGCTTGGCCAAGCGCCATCGGCTCGGCGGCAGCAAATGTCTTGTCGCGAGCGAGCATTCCGCTGAGCGCCAACGCGCCAAAACCTCCGCCGCCGCGCAGTAACAACTCGCGCCGCGAAAAAAGTCTATCTGTCATCGGAGCTTCAAAATTCATGATTCAATCCACATACAAAAAGGCGTTGGCATTCATGAGTACGTGGCAGTACTCGCCGAGCGCGGCCAAGTCGTCCGTTGCACCGCACGCCGCGAGAAATTCCAGCGCGTCGCCGAGTTGCGATGGTAACGGCGCTTGGCCAAACGCCAACTCTTGTGCGACGACCACCTGCGCGACCGCGTCGCCGGGATGTCGCTTGGCCAGGCGCTCGGCCAAGGCCGCCGCCCGCTTGCGTGTCCACTCACTGTTGAGCAGCAGCAACGACTGCGTCGCGGTCGTCGTCACGTTGCGCTGCGGCGTGTGCGAAATATGGTCTGGCAAGTCAAAGGTATGCATCACATCGTCCGGATTGTTACGCATCACTTTTCGGTAAACCGAGCGGTGATTCGACTCAGCCGCCACAACGCCTTCGCCGCCCGTCTGCAAATCCAGTTCGCCAGAAACCGCCAGCAACCCATCGCGCACTTGCTCCGCGCTCAACCGCGAAATCGGCGCTCGGGCAAACCAAGTGTTGGTTGGGTCAGTTCGCTCTGACTGCGCGTTGACTGATGCCTGCCGGTACGTCGCGCTCGTTACCATCAGCCGATGCATTTTTTTGACACTCCAGCCGTTGGCGACGAATCGCGCCGCGAGCCAATCGAGCAATTCCGGATGAGTCGGCGGCTCTCCGAGCTTGCCAAAGTCGCTGGCATTAGCGGCCAGCCCGCGACCGAAATGCCGCTGCCAAAGCCGGTTCACCAGCACGCGGCTCGTCAGCGGGTTATCCGGCCGCGTGATCCAGTTGGCCAAGGCGGTTCGGCGACCGGTCGACTGCAGCGCGGCCGGCGGTGGCGTGATATTCGCCAAGCCGGGGTCGAGAATGCTCAAAAAACCCGGCTCGACGAGAGCCCCGCTTTTCGGCATACGCGTGGCCGGTGCCAACGGGCCGGCATCGCTCACGACGAATTTCACCTGCGGTAACGGCTTCGGTTCCTCCGGATCGAACGCCGCTAACTCCGCTCGGAGCTGTTCCCACTTAGCCTTCGAGCCGCCCTCGATACGCTCTGGCAGCTTCTCCGGCTCCAAGCCGAATTGCCGCTCCGACATCGTGGCGATCTGTTGCTCGTACGCGGTGCGCTGCCCGGGCCGCTTGCGGATCATGGTTTTGATTTTGGTGATGAACTTGTTGAACCCCTCGCCGGTCGCGTGCTTCAACAATACAGGCTGCTCAATAGCGTGGAGTTGGCCGCGCACTTCATCCGTCGCGGCCGCCCAGGCGTTGTGCTTTTTCAAAAACTTTTCGCGCTGTGCGACGGTGCCGACCGGCATCGAGTCGCGCGGCAGTAGCGGCGTGAAAAATGCCTGCATCCGAAAATAGTCACGCTGCGTGATAGGATCAAATTTATGATCATGACAGCGCGCACACTGCAGTCCCATACCAAGCAACGCGTCGGCAGAGACGTTGGTGATGTCGGCAAGAATTTCGTGCCACTGCGTCTCGACGTCGCGCTGATTGTATTCGTAAATCCAGTGACGCAAAAACATGGTCGCGATAAGCGCGTCGCGGTTGCCGGGGTCGATTTCGTCGCCGGCCAACTGTTCCCGCACAAAAAGATCGTAAGGCTTGTCGGTGTTGAAGGAACGAATGACGTAGTCGCGGTACTGCCACGCCTCGGGCCTGTAATGGTCTGCGTTGTAGCCGTCGGAGTCGGCGTAGCGCACTAGGTCGAGCCAGAGACTCGCCTGTGCCTCACCGTAGCGGGGACTCTCGAGCAGCCGGTCGACGAGTTTTTCGTAGGCGCCCGGCGAGTCGTCACCGAGAAACTTGGCGATCTGTTCGAGAGTCGGAGGCAGGCCGGTGAGATCGAGGCACACGCGGCGAACGAGTGTCCGGCGATCCGCCGCTGTGGCCACCGTAAGGCCATTCGCCGCCAGCTTGCGGGCGATAAACCGGTCGATCCCGTTGAGCGCCCAGCCGCCACCGTCCGCCGGCACCGCCGCTTGGCGAACCGGCTGGAACGCCCACCAATCGCGATCCGCCTGGCTGAATTCCGCCGCAAAAACGGAGCCGCCAAGCAAAGCCCACAAAATGGCGAAGCGCTGAATCACCGCTGCAAAAACTACCACCCCCACCGGTCAAAGACCACTACCTTGACTAGGTTTGCGATTGATTACCCACCTGTTTTCTGGCAAGGAGTGTTCCCCATGAAGCGAGCATACTCCGCATTCCTGACGACCACCGTGGCGGCGCTTGGCTTGGCTTGTGCCCAGGCTGAGCCTGTATTGAGGCTGCATTTCGCCGGCATCGACAAACTGATCAAGCGCGACGACGCCAAGACGCTGAAAGCCATTTGGAAGCTCAAGCAAACCCAGGCGTTTCGCAACGAAGTGCTCGACAAACTGGCCAAGCGAATGGGCGACGACAACGCCAAGCGCGAGGCGACTCTGCGCAAGCTGCTGCCCGACTTGGGCAAGGGCGAGTTGTTCTTCGACGTCTCGCCGACCGGCGGCCGCCCGGATATCGCGCTCATCACGGCGCTGGACAAAAAACGCGGCTTGCTTTGGGTCAAGAGCCTTCGGCAACTGGCCAAGCGGCGTGGCGACGAGCCCCTTGAGCAGACCGTGGCCGGTTTCACCGGCTGGCGCGTGGACTTCGACAACGGACACACCCTTGGCTTTGGCTACGCCGACGGCTGGCTGCTGTTCGGCTCTGGGCAGGGAACGCTCAACTATTTGAAAAAAGCGGCTGAGCGAATTGCCGACACCGGCCGCCCCTTACCGGTCGACGAGGAGCACGACTTGAGTATCACGGTGGACGCCCGTTCGCTGCCCGAAGTCATCCGCGACCTGCTCCCCAACGGGCCGAACACGCTCCGCATCACCTCACGACTGAAGAAGGATAATTTTTTCAGCAAGGTCGTCGTCGAGTTCGACGAGCCGCTCCCGACCAATGTGCCGGATTGGGAAATCCCGACACGCACCATCACCGAGCCGCTGGCTAGCTTTACTGCCTCGCGCGGCGTAGGCCTGTCCACTGCCAAACCAGTCCTTGAACTGCTCGGGCTGCATGCGGCCAACGACCAGTTCTTCGCTTGGTCGCAGTCGCGTACCAAGTTCCAGTCGTTTTTCTCGCTGAAAGTCGATGCGCCGAAGGAGGCGATCGCCGGCTTAGCCAAGCGCATCGGCGACTTCAAAAAAACCGGCGGCAAGGGCGGGAAATTCATCGGCCAAGTCGTGCATGACGCCAAAAAACCGGTGCTCACGTGGGGCAACGTACCGTTGTTCGCACCGTACGTCACCGTCGGCAACTCGGACGACAAGGGCTACATCGTCGGCGGCGTCTTCCCTCCGGATCCGGTGAAGAAACCAATCCCGGCCGAGTTGCTCGCCGAGTTCACCGGCAAGGAAAATCTGGTCTATTACAACTGGGAAATCACCGGCCAACGACTCGAGAAATGGAACCTGCTGATCCAGTTCGCCGCCATCCTCTCCGACCGGCGCGAGCAACTCGTCAACGACACCAAGGGCATCGAGTTCCTCACCGCGTTGCACCCGAAGCTCAGCAACACCATCACCGACGCTACCATTGACAGCAACCGGCTCACAATCACCCGCAAGTCGCAACTGGGCCTGACCGCGCTCGAGCTTTCGCTGCTCTCCCGATGGCTGGACAACCCGCGTTTCCCCGCGCCGACGCTGCAGTGGCCGCCCGCTCCGGCCAAGCAACGCACGGCCAAGCCGAAGCAGCCCAAGAAGGCCGCCGACAAAAAGTAACGGCGAACCGATGCTGCGACTCGGAGTCAACATCGACCACGTGGCCACGCTGCGGCAGGCGCGTTATCGAGGCCTCGCCCACGGCGAGCCATGCCCCGTTGACGCCGTCCGCCACGCCGAGGCCGCCGGCGCGCACGGCATCACCGCCCATCTTCGCGAGGATCGCCGGCATATTCTCGACCGCGACATCTGGGCCATCCGCGACGCGGTGCAGACGCGGCTCAACTTCGAGATGGCCAACACGCCGGAGATGATCGACATCGCCCTGCGCCTCAAGCCGGAGGCCGTCTGCCTTGTGCCGGAGAACCGCGCCGAGGTCACCACCGAAGGCGGGCTCAACGTCGCCGGGCAGATCGACGCCATCGCCGCCGCCGCCGACACGCTTGGCCAAGCCGGCATCGTGGTGAGCCTGTTCATCGACCCCGACCCCGCACAGATCGAGGCCACCGCAGCGACCGGCAGCCCGTTCATCGAGCTGCACACCGGCGCCTACGCCGAGGCGTACAGCGACGAAACCAAGCGCACCGCCGAACTTGAGCGCTTGGCCAATGTCGCCGAACAGGCCAAGTCGCTTGGCCTCGGCGTCAACGCTGGCCACGGCCTCAACTACGAAAACACCCGTGGCATTTTCGCCGTGCCGCACCTCAACGAATTGAACATCGGCCACAGCATCGTCAGCCGCGCCATCACCGTCGGCCTTGGCCAAGCGGTGCGCGAAATACTCGAGCTGATGGACGGCTACCCGCAGAC
>JABGZB010000182.1 GCA_018674955.1 Verrucomicrobiota bacterium
GATATCATAGAGTTCAATTTTCTTGCCTGTGACGACCATCTTCCACTTGCCCTGACGTACCGCCAGCTTGCTTCCCAGTTTCCAATGGAAGGTTTTGTGTGCTGTCGGCGTGTCGGCTGATTTGATGATTGGCGTCAGGCTCTTGCCATCGAGACGGTGTTTGGTAGCGGAAATTCCACATAGCTCTAATATGGTCGGATACCAATCGCAGCCTGTGGCAAATTGCCCACGCACCTGGTTCTCAGGGATGTGCCCGGGCCAGGAGATGATGGCGGGGATACGTAGTCCGCCTTCGTAGAGGCTGAACTTAGCCCCACGATGCGGGCCGGAGTTTCCGCCGCCTTTGTGTGCCCGGACCTCTATGGATGCGCCGTGGTCTGATTGGAATATAAAGATCGTATCCTTGGTCAGGCCCGCATCCTCAACTTTTTTGATTAGTTGGCCAATCCGGTCGTCCATAGTCGATAGAAATGCGGCGTATAGATTTCGTGGGTACTTGAGGTCCTTGTAGTGATCAAGCCATTCAGGAGACCCCTGGTAGGGATAGTGAGGGGAGTTCATCGCGAAATATAGAAAGAAGGGGTTGTCCTTGTTTTTGTCGATGAACTCACCGGCTTCTTTGACCATGAGGTCCGGGAAGAACTGACCGTTGTGGAAGACTTCCTTGCCGTTGCGCCAGAGGTCGTGCTTGTTCGGGCCGTCCCAATAGAAAAAGTGCGAATAGTTGTCGATGCACCCGACCAGATGTCCGAAGGAGAAATCGAAGCCCTGGCTGTTAGGGATGGTCTGCTCCGCATGCCCGAGATGCCATTTGCCAATATGAGCCGTGGCATAGCCGGCCTTCTTGAGTTCTTCCGCGATTGTAATCTGGGAGGAAGGCATACCGACGCTGTTGAGGGGGACATTGTGTTTCAGTCCACCGTGCTGCGGTGTGCGACCGGTCATGAGCCCAACACGCGAAGGAGAGCAGATCGCGGATGCGGCGTAGAATTGCGTAAAGCGGACGCCACGTTTCGCCAACGAATCCATATGTGGCGTAACCAGATCCTTGGCGCCGTAGATGTTCAGATCTACAGAACCCTGATCATCAGTGAAAATGATGATGACGTTTGGCTTGTCCTGATTGCCCGCAGGGTCAATGCGATCGTTGGCGGACAAGTTGTTGGAGAAGCACAAAACTGCCGCCCAAAATGCGATTAAGTTAGGAAATCTGCGTCTCAAAATATTCATCTTACTTTTATTATTTGGACTTAATTTGGCGTACGACTGCTCGGAATCTGCTTTTTTGGGTGAGTAAGCTGAGAGCATCGAGTTGGGGGGAAGATAGAGTCAATTGACAGAGCCCTTTTTGACACAAAATTGAGCGTTCGGTATCGGTTTCATTTCCCCGCCGGGCACTTGCCACTCCAAAGACACCACCGCGGAATCCGCAGCCGCCAGAACATTAATCCGAAGAGGATGAATGCCCGCCTGCAAGGGGATTTTGCCCGACAAAGCTGGAGTGCCTGCGGTGTAGTTTGTATCAGCATTGATCAACAGAGCATCATGCAGACGAACGATGGCTTTGCCTTTGGTCGTTAAGGCAAATCCATATACCCCATCGACAGGAATTTCCAGGAAGCCTGTGAATTGTTGCGCACCTGCGACAGGAATAAGTCCTTTTACAACTTTTTTTTGAGAAACCGTTAAGCCGTCAAATTGCGGGACCCAGGGGAACGTTCCTTTATAGGTCTTGCGCACCAGACAACCCGGGCGTGTCTTGATCCCCTTTAGGGCGGGAATCGGAATGTCATCATAACAACGCTTTACTGATGGATCCGACCGACGCACTCTGAGGATGGCTGTCTCAAATTGCTGCTGTGTGGGAACACCGGGCTTGCCTGCAAGATCCGTCGTTTCTTTGACGTCATTTAACGTATGATACACCTCGAAAGGGGTATGCACGTTTTCTATATTTATACGTACGCCTTTGTAGTCTCCAAGAACGATGCACTGCATCTGACCACGCTGACGGCCACGGTGCGTAGGTCCAAATTCTTGATAATTGGCTATTTTGCCTCCGGTCACGAATTCACTATAAACAATGCCACGGCGCTGCGTTCCGCTACCGGTCAGGGTCGGAACCATGGACACTCCGTCACATAACGCCGGAGCCTGTATGCCGACAAGGTCGGAGAAGGTCGCCATCCAATCATGAGCTTGAGAGAGGGAATCAGATTTGCTTCCAGCTGTAATCACAGATGGCCAGCGTACCAATGTCGGCATCCTTATGCCGCCTTCCAACATACATCTTTTTCCGCCATCATACGGGCCGAAGGTATCTAAATAGTTCGGGCGATGCTTATCTTCATAATGAGTTCCATTATCTGAAGTGAAAACGATCAAGGTGTTTTGATCGATTTCCAGATCTTTCAGCAATTGCACGATATCCACAACCGCATCGCCAATGCGTCGCACCATGGTGACATGTCGAGTGGCTTGCATCGGCCAAGGTTTCCCATCATCTCCCACAGCATTTGTAAATGCCGGATGCATCCCTTGATCGATACTTCCTTTGGCCGTATTTATCTGACCGCCTTTGCCACCTTCATTCCACTGAATTCCTCCCGTTAATCCGCCACCTGCAGGATAATTGCTTTTCGCTGTCAGATGAGAGGACGTGGGCACTTGTTGTGGTGCATGGGGAGTGTCAAAGGCAAGGTAAGTGAAGAACGGCTGTTTCGGATGCGCCTTGTGATGATCCACAATCCACTTCTTCGTACGTGCCGTGAACAGATCGGTCGTATAACATTTGGCCAGGCCATCTGTTACGTCTTTATAGCCATCGTACATTGGGCGATTGCCTTTAAGTGGATAATGGTAATGACCATCAACGTGCCCGGTATAACCATAGAAATAATCGAATCCGCGAAGCAATGGATGTCCCGGCTCAAGTTCGGGGGAACGATCGCCACGCTGGCCCGGCCATTTCAGCCGATATTTCCCGCCTTGAAGGCCCCATTTGCCAAACGCAGCGGTGGCATAGCCAGCCTGCCGCATGACCGTGCCCAAGGTGTGTTCATCAGGCAGCGCCTTATCAAATTGCGAATTGCGAATACCGCAATGCCCTTGATGCCTCCCAGTAAGAAGTGAGCCTCGTGCGGGCGCACAGACAGGCGCCGCGCAATAATGGCGTGAAAGAATCATTCCCTCTTGGGCAAACGTATCCAACTGCGGCGTTGCAAACTTCTGCTTAGTCTGGCGTTGATTCTGCCAAAGAATACCAAGATCCCCAGGTCCCAGATCATCACATAAAATGAAAATGATATTGGGCCGGTCTGCGGCCATAAGACTGCAGTTTAAAAAGAGAAGTATAAAGCCAATAACAGCGTTTTTTAACGCATGTTTGTTCGTGGAATGTGTAATCTATGTCTCCTTTTTAAAGTCAGTAAGCGTATCCAATGGTATGATATAAATCGTATACGCATCTGGACCGGGTCCGCCTACTCCGATCAGCCTGCCAAGAAAGCTTCCAATGGCGTGTGATTTACTGTGGTACGTAATGATTAATCGTGCACCCTTAATCTGTTTTTCGTCAATGATAAACGTTGAAGAGGACAGTGTTTTACTTTTCTTTTTGAACGCAAGACTGGTTTCCTTATTGTAGCTATCTACCAGACGAATCTCTTTTATCTTGCCATTAACCAGGCCAATATGCCGCGTTGAGACCGTCAAATCAAAATAAGAATGCCCCTTTTTCGCTTTTAACGGTTCCATCGTTTTCGCAACGATCTTCAATTTGATGCTTGGGCATTCCCCATTTTCAAGTTCAAGATCATTTGGAGGCAGCACTGCATGTACCTGTGCAACCATGAAAAATAGCAGGATCGATATTATTGCGGGATTTTTCATCTTCATACAGGTTGGAGATTTCTTCGGGACAAGGCAATGACCTTGAAGTTTTCTTTAGTCGTAAGAGTTACCTCATAATGCTCATGTGAGAAGTCTGCTTTTCAAAAAATATTTGTAACTTTTTTTTTGGGTTCGTTTCATCGTTTGTTCTTTAAAAAGAGAACCCGATAAGTCTTAATTTTGTGTTAAACCATGATTAAAAGAAAATCATACTCCTTCGACCGTCGCGGTTTCCTTCAAGGCGCAGGGCTGTCGTTGGGTTCGGCCGGGGCGTCCAGGTTCAGCAACAGGGTGGCGAGGGCATTTTCCTTGGCTTTGCCGGAATGAAAATCGAGGGACCGCATGAAGCGTGAATGCTCGGACTCCGGAACCTTGGGATCCAGAACTAGTTTTACCAGCAACCCGGCGGCTTCCGGTGCCCGCGAGCGCCACCCGAGGTCGCGTCCCGCCGGAGCCTTCCAGGCATCGCCGACTTTCTTGAGCCATGCTTTTAGGCAGGCCGATTCATTTCCCTTTTCTCCTATGCCGAGGGCTTCCAGGTACCACCGGTCCTTGCCATCGTGCTGGAGGGCGAGCTCAGCCCACAGCTCGGCGGCCTCTGAAGTGGCTACGCGGTGCAGGGACACGGCGCATTCGCGACGCACCAAGGCGGACTTCTCGCTGACCAACCGACGCACCAAAGGCTCGATGGGCATACCATGGCGCCGGGCAATGCGCAGGGCGAGAGCCCGCAAATTGTCGCCCTTATCCTTCAATGCCATCTCAATGGCCTTCTGGGCACCGTCCTTGATTGCGGCCAAGGCCCACAGGGCGCGTGCCCGAAGGCGCGGGTTCTCGTCGGCCGCCATCTTGGTCAAGGCGGGACGGGCCTTTTCCTGCATGGCTTGCAA
>JABGZB010000183.1 GCA_018674955.1 Verrucomicrobiota bacterium
ATGGTCGCCGAAGTCGCCCGTCTCGAAACCCTCCTCCACCACATTGGTCAGCGACAACTCGGACGACACCCAGCCGATGTCCGGTTCGACGAATTCCAGGCGGCGTGCCGTGTTCAGGCTCAGCGTCGTGAGCGAGAGCAGGGCGAACATGCAGACGAAAAAGATAGCCATCGCGATCGTCACCTCGATCAGAGAAAAACCGCTCCGCTTGGCCAAGCGGTCTCTGTTAACGCTGCACAATCTCATACTCTGTCTTGATGTAGGCCAGGCCGGTCACCGAATCCAATTGCACGAACCTCAGCACCGCGTCGCCGTACTCGTGCCGCATCCCTATGGTAAACTCATCCGACGTTCCGTTGGAATAGAATTTGACCTCGACCTGCTCCTCGTCCATCGGGTCGTTGAAGTTCACCGAAATAAAAGGAACGGATACATCGTCGTGAATCCGGCCGCTAAACCCGGCGCCCGAACTTGGCTTGGGACTGGGCACCCCATCCTCTGGCCCTTCCGACGTCTTTGGCCGCGCCCCTCCGGAGCCGGCGTTGATGAGAAAACCAACGCCTTCATCCGCACCCCGGATCGTCACCCGGGAGGTACTGCCGGTGAGGATCGCCTGCCGGCGGGCCGCCGCGCAGGCCTCCATCACCGCGTTCAGGCTTTCGCCAAGCGGCGACCGGTTACCCTGCACCATTCTTGGCACGCCGATCGCGAGGACGATCATCATCAGGCCAATCACCACCATCAACTCAATCAGCGTGAAGGCCGAAACGGCTGTGCGGCCCGGGTTGGCGCGACGCGGATTCATCACCGGGCGATGTTGTTGGTGATGGTGAAGAGCGCCTGCAAAATACTGAACAGCAACCCGCCCACGCCGACAGCCATGATAATGATCATTGCCGGCTCGATCAGGTTGGTCATCACCCGCAACTCCAGCTCGAGGTCGTTCTCGTAGGTGAGCGCGAGGTTCTCAAGCGCGCCCGGCACATCGCCGGTGTCCTCCCCGATGCGCACCAGATCGATCATCAACTTGGGGAAAAGCTCGCTGCGGGCCAGCGGCTCGGCCAGCGATTTTCCATCCGTCACCGCTTCGCGGGCCATGACGATGGCGTCCTTGATGACCACGTTGGGAATCACGTCCCGGGTGATTCGCAGCGCCATCAGCACCGGCACGCCGTTGGTGAGCAGCGTCGAGAGCGTCCGCGCGAATTGGCCGAACAGGTTCAGCCGCATCACCTTGCCCAGCACCGGCATGCGCAACTTCATGCTGTCTATTTTTCGGCGGCCATTGTCGGTGGCCTTGTACCGTATGAACAGGATGCTGCTGGCCATCACCACGACGAACAACACGATCCAGAAAACCGGGTTCACCGCCAGCTCGCCCACGCTCATCAGCAACTGCGTGGACTTGGGCAGCGTAGCGTTGAAGCTATCAAAAATCTCCGTGAACTTCGGCAGCATGAACGTCATGAAAAACAGGACGATCACAAAACCCACCAAGCCGACGATGGCCGGATAAATCATCGCCGCCGTAAATTTAGACTGCACCTCGGCGAACCGCTTGAAGTGCTCGGCCAGGCGCCGCAACACCTGCTCCAGCGCGCCGCTCTCCTCGCCGGCCCGCACCATGTTGACCGACATCTCGTTGAAGATAATAGGATTCTTCGCCATCGCCTCGGACAGCGTCTTGCCCTCGTTGACATCCTGCTTCAGCCCGATCGCCACCTCCTCGCTGATGCCCTTGCCCGAGATACTGACCATACTGTTGAGCGCCATCGTCAGCGGCATCCCGGAACGAAGCAGGTTCGCCAACTGCAACATCCACGTCGCCGAGTCCTGCAGCTTGGGCTTGCGGTTTTTCCGGCCAAATAGTCGGCCCTTCCGTTTGCCCTCCTTGAGCGGCTTGGGCGCGGCGGCCTTGGCGGCACGCGCCTCCTTCTCCGGCTTGCCCTTGCTCTTGGCAGCCTGGACCGACACCGGGAATAGCCCGTCGCGCTGCAACATCGACAGCGCCCCCGCCCGATCCGCCGACTCGAGTACGCCCTGCTTCACCTGCCCCGAGCGGCTCCGCGCCTTGTAACTGAATTGTGCCATGAAAAAGCCGCCGGCTGGCCAAGCGGCTCCACCGGCATTCGGCTGGATGAATCACCAAAAAAGAGGAAAAGTTGCCGAAAACCTCGCCCTTGGCCAAGCTGGATCAGCCCAAAAAACGGTGCTTTCCGACCCGAAAAACCAATGAAAACGCCTCCGCAACGTGCTGCTTGGCCAATTCCACCGCCCTCGGCAGCGGCTCGCCCTTGGCCAAAAACGCCGTGATCGCCGCCGAATAGGTGCATCCCGTGCCCGGCGGCGACACCCCGCGAACCCTCGGCGCGGACAATAAAAACTCCTTGCCCCCATCGTAAAACAGGTCGATCGCCTCGGTAGTTTTCATGTGCCCGCCCTTCACCAGTACCGCGCAGCCGAACTGTTCGTGGATCGCCCGAGCCGCGTCCCGCATCTCCTCCGGCTCGCGCACCCGCCGCTTGGCCAAGGCCGCCGCCTCGTCGAGGTTCGGCGTCACCAGCTTGGCCAAGGGGAACAGGCGGTTGGCCAAGATGGTCGCCGCACTTGGCTTGAGCAGCGGCGTGCCACTGCTCGAGAGCATCACCGGATCCACCACCAGTGACAGGCGCTGGCGCTTGGCTAAGCGCTCCGCCACCGCGTCGATGATTGCCCGTGAGTACAGCATGCCGGTCTTCACCGCTCGGATCGGTAGACTGCCGAAAACGGAGTCGAGCTGCGCGGCGACGACCTTGGCCGGTGTTGGGTGAATCGCCGTGACGGCATCGGGGTTCTGCGCCGTGACGCACGTCACCACACTGGCGCCGTGCACCCCGAGCCGGACCAACGTCCGCAGATCCGCCTGCAGGCCAGCGCCACCGCTGCTGTCCGAGCCGGCGATCGTGAGCGCCGCGGGTTGGCTTGGCCGCGCCGCCATCAGATCGTGAACACCACCATCCACGGCGTGAGGAACAACGCCAAGTACATGTGCGTTCGCCGGATGAGCTTGCTCCAAGCAGTTTTTTTTATGG